>CAISKC010000536.1 GCA_903885895.1 uncultured Legionella sp. | reverse complement strand
CGACGGAAACAACGGTTCGTATATACCAAGAACATACCTTGGTCGCGATTCATCCAAGGTTAATTGAGGTGGTGTAACATTCTTTCTGTAAATTGAATATGGCTATGAAGGTGGCCATCAGTTAAACTTCAGGTTCTTACTCAAGGAGTTTAAAAGAATGGCCATAGAAAGAAATGATAATAGATTTTCATCAATAACAGAAGTTCTTTTTGAAAAAGGTTTAGATGGCCTTGGAAGTGCGGTGGAAATTTTAATTAATGAAGCAATGCGTATTGAACGAGATAAACATCTTAATGCAAAATCTTATGAACGTACTGATTTGAGATCTGGTTATGCTAATGGATTTAAACCAAAGCAATTAAGCACGAGGCTTGGATCATTAAATTTACAGATTCCGCAAGTTAGAGACAGCAATTTTTACCCGTCTTTTCTTGAACGAGGTTTACGTTCAGAGAGAGCATTAAGTTTATCGTTAGCGGAGATGTATATACAAGGTGTATCAACTCGCAAAGTTAGTGCGATATTAGAAGAGATGTGTGGTCTTGAGGTCACTAGCATGGATGTTAGTCGTGCAGCTAAATTATTAGATGAAGAATTTATTAAATGGCGAACAAGACAATTAAGCCAATATACTTACTTAATATTAGATGCCCGCTATGAAAAAGTTCGTCAAGGAGGTTGTGTTGTTGATTCTGCAGTATTAATTGCTTATGGAGTTGATTGCAAAGGAATGCGTCATATTCTTGGCGTGTCGGTATCACTGTCAGAAGCAGAAGTACATTGGCGTAAATTTTTAGAAAGTTTAGTTGCGCGAGGATTACACGGCATAACTTTAATTACAAGTGACGCACATAGTGGGTTAAAATCATCATTAAGGAGCGTATTTCCATCAGTTCCATGGCAGAGGTGTCAATTTCATTTACAACAAAATGCACAATCTTATGTCCCGCGTCAAAACATGAAAAAAGAAGTTGCAGAGGACATTAGAACTATTTTTAATGCACCTAATAGAGCTGAGTCAGACAGACAATTAAAGATAATGATGTCAAAATATGAAAAATCGGCACCAAAGTTAAGCGAGTGGATGGAAAATGCCATTCCTGAAGGACTAACTGTTTTTAATTTTAAAAATAGTCATCGTATACGTTTACGCACATCTAATTTAGCAGAGCGTGTTAATCGAGAAGTAAAAAGACGCACACAGATTGTAAGTATTTTTCCTAATCCAGATTCTTGTGAAAGATTGATCACTGGTGTTTTAATTGAAATTAATGAGGAATGGAGCTGTGAGCAAGCTTATCTATCGATAAAAGAGTAGCTTGCCTTGTCAATGGCAGCCGATTAGGCTGGCGTAGCGAACCATTGACAACGGTAGAATAAAATAAGCTTACTAATGGCTGAGGGTGCGGCACTTTTGCGCCCTCAGGCTTAGTAACAAAGCGATTTAATGGATCTGTTTGTGCTATTTTTGAAGCTTATGTGGTGTGTTAAACTAAACATGTAGTATTAAATGTGGAAAGTTGTTTTTTGTTTTATTATTAATCAGTTGAAATTGAAGTGAAGCTGAATTTACAGAAAAAAAGTTGCTCTATCAATAACAATACTCGCGGCAGGCTGTTTGTTCAAAATGGCGTTGGTGAGTTTAACGCTATCGTAAGCGCCATCACCCAGAACCACGTTGAATGAGTGTTCTATTTGATCCAGCAAATCCACCGCGGTTGTTGGATCGCCCTTTGAATTGTCAGTGATGTCATAGGCGATGATTTGATGCTTTTCATCAATGACAATATGAAGCTTGCGCCAAGTCCGTCGTGCATTAACACCATGCTTGTCTTGATGCCATTCGTCCTTTCCATAGACTTTAAGTCCAGTAGAATCAATAATAATGTGACTGCCTGGCTTGAGTGTTTGCGCAAGTTCACTCAACTCAAGGTTGATACTGCGTTTAGATAGCGTTGAGTAATCTGGAATATTTAAACTCAATCCCATCAAACGAACCAATGACCGAGCGAAACCTTCTGTTTGGCGCAGTGGCAACGAACAAACCATGCGTAAAAATAGACAGGTCTCGATGGCTAAATTAGAATATTTCTGCGGACGACCCTTCTTGCCTGTATTCTCTGGGATCCAAGACTGAATGGCTTCCTCTGTAAACCATACCGTAATATCGCCGCGTTTTCTTAACGCATCGTTATATTCCGCCCAGTTTTTTACTTTGTAGGTCGCCTTTTTGAATTTGTGGCGACATTTATCGTTATGTTTGTTAGGCATGAGGCAGCCAAGTGAAGAAAATGATCGATACAATAACAGCAGTGGTGTTGTTTGTGCAAAATTATCACGGGTTTTTCAAAATCATCCTATTTATGCAACAACGCCTCTAAAATACATGAACCAATTGAGCGCACTGTGATATCATATCGGCAATTATAACCAATAAAGCGATATTATAATGCCTCCAAAGCGCAAAATTAGTTCTGTTGATGACGATGCTCAAACCAAGCTCATTCATTTAATGAACAGCAACCAAACCGATGATGTATTAAAAGATATTTTAGACATCGTAAGAAAGCAAACTCGTTTAAT
>CAISKC010000535.1 GCA_903885895.1 uncultured Legionella sp. | reverse complement strand
GCTGAAGAGTTCGATCGTATGATGGAATGTGGCACACAATGCTAAATAAAGTCATAGTAATGTGTCAGAGCGCTTGGTTTTAAGCTATGTTAATTACTGCTTAATACTGTCCATATTCTGCTAATTTGTTCCTAATCATGATTTTTGTGCGTAAAATAGTCGCCAATCGATCGTTTGCATAGAAATTGTTTTAAGGAAGCATATTTTGGCATCAGTACAATCAGAATTACAGGCACAAGTTGCGCATCAAAAATTAGTGCTTTCGAAACGCGTTCAAGCCATTAAAGAATCTCCCACACTTGCCATTACCGCTAAGGCAGGTAAATACAGAGCTGAAGGTCGTGACATTATTGGTTTAGCTGCTGGTGAACCGGATTTTGATACACCACAACACATTAAAGATGCTGCAAAAAAAGCGATTGATGACGGCTTTACTAAATACACACCAGTAGCAGGTATTCCAGGACTAAAAAAAGCCATAGTTAATAAATTTAAAAACGAAAATGGCTTCGATTACAATCTTAATGAAGTTATTGTAGGCGTTGGTGGCAAGCAAACCATTTTTAACCTTTGCTTAGCCGTGCTGAATAAAGGCGATGAAGTTATTATCCCCGCTCCCTACTGGGTCTCTTACGCTGACATTGCATTGGTGGCAGAAGCTACACCGGTCATTATTGAATGTGGTATTGAGCAAGGCTTCAAGCTTACACCACAACAATTAGAAGCAGCAATTACAACTAACACCAAAATTTTTATGATTAATTCTCCTTCCAACCCTACTGGGGCAGTGTATGGGTTAGAAGAGTTGCAAGCACTAGGTGAAGTATTACTTAAGTACCCGCACGTATTAGTCGCCACCGATGATATGTATGAACATGTTAATTTAACTGGGGATAAGTTTTATAATATTCTTAATGCAACACCAGCACTTAAAGACCGTTGTATTGTGTTAAATGGCGTATCGAAAGCTTATTCAATGACGGGTTGGCGTATAGGTTATGCTGCAGGACCTGCTTACATTATTAAAGCGATGGAAATTCTACAGTCGCAATCTACAAGCAATGCTACTTCAATATCACAAGTCGCAGCGCAGGCAGCGCTAGAAGGTTCTCAAGACTGCATTACACCCATGGTGACAGCCTTTAAAGAACGTCATAACTATGTAGTTAACCGCTTTAACAAAATGTCTGGATTAAGCTGCCTAATGGCCGGCGGAGCATTTTATGCTTTTCCTGATGCAAGAGAAGCTATTCAAAGCTTATTTCAAGCAGGAAAAATCAAAACTACTACCGATATGGCCTTCGCAGAATATTTACTAGAAAAATTTGATGTCGCTGTAGTACCTGGCTCAGCTTTTGGTGCTGAAGGTTATTTCCGCATTTCATTTGCGACTTCCATGGAAAATTTGCGCAATGCCTTAGACCGAATAGAGCAAGCACTTAATTAACGAAAATATATGAGGTTAGGTCTTGTAGCTTCAAAATAAGGGTGGAAGAAATCCAGATTAGCCTACTGTTTTAGCTAGCCAAATTAAGTGTGTAAATATTAACAATTCAAGTGCACGAAAGG
>CAISKC010000534.1 GCA_903885895.1 uncultured Legionella sp. | reverse complement strand
TCCTGATTTCTGACAACATTCGTTGCAGAAATAAGCACCTGGATCCCAAATTCAGAAAAACGCTCAGGCAGCGTAGAAAATTGAAGATTATCACCAAGCCCACCCCAGGATTGATGAATAACAATCGGCTGGTCAGGCTCAGCATCTATCCGTCTAGCTAAGCAACGGGCATAATGAAGATTGCGACGATTTTCATAAATTAAACTTTGCTTAACGAGCCGCCGATCGAACACAGAACATAAACGAAATCCTTTCTCCCTTAGATAAAGGTCAGTTTGATAAAACCTCTCGCAACCACCACACTCTTGACACAAACAGAGATCAATATCAACAAATCCAACACGATAGATCATGTCGCCAACCGAACGAAGAGCAACTAGATTGTTATTACAAAAATCCATCCATATCACATCAACCCTAGACACACCTAACCCGCGACATAAGCACTCTATTGTAAGAAGCCCCTCATCAGCCAAACAGGGATCGCAAATAATCGCCGCACTCTCATTAGAAGCGCAGGACGCAATGTTGGCTACTATTGGCTCACAAGATATTTCCTGAACTGTTACCTCTTGATCACCAGAACACACCTGAGAGCAACCAACAGAATCACCGATTACCCCCTTGACCGATGCAACCCTCTCATGACAAATATTATCAACCAGACCAGGATCTAATTCATTCGGAGCGCACTTAACAGAAATAACATTAGCATTAGAAAACAATTCCGCCAACTCCCGAGACCGCCCTCCACCCGCACCACAAAAATGCAAAACAACCTCTATCGACTCAGGCGTTACATGCCTGGCCCTTAATAAGGAAATAAAACCTGACGCTTCATCAATCACCACAGGGATTCCCTACAATCAGTTCCTAACCCACACCTCTTCCAACGCTGATTAAATGCTACACATATACGTAACCCGAAAAACAAAACCTCAAAAGAAACGGATACAAAGACCCCAACGTCTCAAAAAAATTACACAGCGCTTAAACTCAAAAACGGCAAAGATGTTATTGACTTATGCTTTTCTTAAACCAAACAAACTAACAATTGGTAGGCACATAAAATAAAAAAACGCTTCTGAACTAACAGAAGCGTTTTTTAAGTATCAAAAATGGGAGTATTACATCTGTACTACCTGGCTCTTTAAAGTATTAACCAGGCGGCCTACTGAATTGATTTGAGTGGTGGTTAAACCATTCTTTTGAGCACCTTTTACAAGGTCATTTACAAAGGCAGTAAAATCGCTTGCATCTGCTTTGCCGTTCATTCTTGAGTTTTGAGCCGGGTCATGCGCTGCTGTCATTGATTTTCCTCCATATGTAAAATTCTTTGCTCCTGAAGCCACACAAACAAAATCAGTAAGATTTTTGCTTAGTGCTGTAAAGCCGCTGTAATTGCCTACGGTAACTTCAGATAGCAATACGGTGAAGTGTCCGTTAATAGCTGTATCGCCGGCTATTACAAAAATAGTGCTGTCAAGTACTGAACGGATGC
>CAISKC010000533.1 GCA_903885895.1 uncultured Legionella sp. | reverse complement strand
GGCCTATATTAATACCTATGCCTCTACTGCAAAAGCTCGGCAGAGCTCTGAAAATCGTCAAGCAACCCAAGTGCAAACGTCCACGCAGGCAAAAAATCTCTATGCCCAAGTGGAAGCTGGTTTTGAATCTTTAAAAATTCGAGCCCAGGCAATTAATTCGGCAAGACAAAGTGTGACGGCTAATCAAAAAAGTTATGAAGCGGGCGTGAAAAGTACTACCGATGTATTGATCAGTATTCAAAGTCTTGCCCAAACACGCAATGATTACGCCCAGTCCGCCAGTCAGATTGCGCTCAATTACTTAAACTTGCTCTTGGTGGGTGCAGAAGAGCCAGATACTGCGATTGCCAAGACTCAAGCTTTTTTGTTTCGTAAGTAGTAGCGCTTAATATGTTGGATATTTTTGGCAAGGAAGGCGAAAAGTTACAAAAAATAGTCGCCCAACAGCAAAAAGAAATCGATTCCTTAAACGAGGAGTTAGCTGATTTCAAGAAAATATTTAATGAACTGAAAAAGAAGCATGCTGAGTTAGCTGGTACTAATAACACTAATTATGAGGCTTATAAAAAGCTTGAGGCAGCTTTCGATAAAGCCAAGCAAGAGCTCCAAGAGAATAAAGAAGCACTGAGTCAATCTCAGCTTGCGAATAAAGATTTACAAAAAGAGAACAAAAAAAATTACGATGCCTTTCTGAAGATGCAGGATTTGCGTGATAAGCGTGATTCTCAGATCAAAAAGGATAAGCTGGCACTTGAAAAATTCACTGCTGAAAATAAGACCTTACAAAAAGAAAATAAGACGAATTACGAAGCTTTTCTGAAGATGCAAGAATCACGTGACAAGCGTGATGCTGAACTGAAAGAACTCAAAGTAGTATTTGATACTAATCTGGCTGAGCTCAAAAAAATTCGCAAAGAAAATAATGATAATTATGAGGAATACAAAAAAATAAGTGCACTTCATGAGTACGCTAAAAAGAAGATTGCAGATCAAGCCCAAGAACAAGAAATGTTTGTATTGCAAGTGGCGCAGGCAAAAGATGAGCTTGGTAAAAAAACACTTGAGCTGCAAAAGTTAAGTACCTTAAACCAATCCTTATCAGGTAAGCTTTCGCGCTTACTCGAAAAATCAGATGGAGCGGTTGATTACGGCACCATTGAGATGATGCAAATCGATTCGGTATCTGAGATTCCACAAATTATCTGGAAAATTACAGACTACTCACGAGGTCATCAAGCTGTCCCCGATTTTTACTTTAGAACCACCTTGCAAGATGGCTTGGCTGGCATTGGTTTGCTAGAAAACCCAAAAGAACTTGAAACTCAGATGGCAGAGCCCATCCTCATTCCTAGTCTGATTGGTAATAATGCTACGCAAACAGACCATTTCAAAGGATTAAGTCAGCAACACTGGGCTCAGATGGTTGCAGCCAGTTTTGTGCTAGAGCAGTTGATATTGAGTAAGGGCAAAAATGTCCAAAATAACGAAGATTTTGACTATAGTTTTTGGCAAAACTCTTTTGTTAGTTTAGTGACGGCCATCAAACGTTTGCCCGTGATAATGCGTTACTCAAAAGTAAAATTAAAGCGTGAATTACAAAATCCTGATTACGAACATTTGTGGCTAGAGTTTTACGATGTTGATTATGGCCAGTTTAAGTTACCTAAATTTGAAATGCGCATTGGTGCTGCAGTAATTGAGCCAGCAGGGTTTTCCAAATTCCCTAAACTAGAATTTCCGTTGATTGATAGCCGTATCAAGCCATTTGACAGTTGGTTCCCTGAATCGGTTGATGATTTTGGACAAAAATTTGAGTTGCGTTTTTCTATTGAGAAACGCTCGATGGATATTAATAATTTTTTTAAACTGAGTGATCCAGACCAGCGATTTATACAGGCACTGATTTTTATCTTGCCTAGTGCCATTAATCAACTGATCCGCTCTAAAATCTCAATCCATCGTCAGTGGACCAGCTGGTCTAGTTTTGTAAATGATCTTGGGGTGATTTACCAAAGTCAAATTACCGCCTTAAAACCCGATTTACTGGCAGCTAAAGTAGTAGACCCTAGTGCGGTTGCTGGGAAAGAGAGTTCAATAGCGCCAGCTAGTAATACAGCAAGGTCTGCAGCACCTACCTCAGCACCTACTGCGTCACCAAAGTCAGATACATCTACCACTGAACAAGCACTGCCTACTAAATCTAAAAGAATGTCGGTAGTGGTATCGAAAAAGACCTCAGCTAAGGTGGAGTCCAGTAATACTGCTGGAAGCAACAAACTCAGTACTAAAACAAAGAATAAACACTAATGCTTACGGTATCGCTTCAATATTATTTAGTAAGCAACCCTCTACGCCAACTAGAGATAGATCAGTGCCTGCAAAAGAATATTGAGAACCCACTGATTACACAACTCATTATTTATTTTGAAAAAGAGGCAGATATGCCCCTCATTCAAAATGATCCCAAGATTGTGAAGCGCTTTTACCCTGATCGTATGACTTATGGTTATTGGTTAAATCAAACCAATCAAATGCCAGTAGGCACTTTGTCCTTGTTGCTCAATACAGATATTTACCTCACCGAATCAGTCAGTCATTTCACTACTAATGCTGAGAAGCTATTGGAGCAAAAGCGTTTTATTGCACTTTCACGCTACAACCCTGATTACAAAAATGATCCTAATGAGTTTGTACTGAATCCGGACCCCCATTGGACCCAAGACGTCTGGGGGGTAGTCAGAGGCTCAGAGCCTTTTCCACCAGCACTTTTACAAGAAGCCGCTTTTGAATTGGGCCAACCAGGCTGTGACAATAAGATTGCTTACGTCATGCACAGTTATGGTTTTGCCATTAGCAACCCATGCTTTAGTGTGCAGTCCATTCACCTACAAGCAGATGATGGTCGTTCATATAGCCCAAAGCAGAGTAAGTTATTGGGTTTGCACGCATTTGTCCATCCCGTTAAATCTGTCTTAGAAGACTCTCTATTAGATATTGATCTCTTGACCCGTAGTTCGCTTGACCCAGTAAATATTCGAGTCAACAACTGGATTAATGATCGAGGCTCATATGAGCTCAAGAGAGAACTACCAAATCAGAGCAATCAACCAGAGCAGCAAGAGCCCGCCAAAGAAGTGATTAAAGAAGTGATTAAAGAAGTGATTAAAGAGGTGAAAAGTGAGCCTAAGCTTGCTAATGCAGTTGCCGATAAGGTGGATAGTCCAGTAGTGCCCAATGTAGCAAATGATATCCTCGTAGAAACAATAGAGTTGTCGATGGGCTCGGATACGATGCTAGCGCGTTCACAGTTTAAGCCAGACTCCTATCGTCAGGTGATGGAATTCTCTGAACGTTTTATTGTTTATGACGATTTAACCACCTACTATTTTTACGATAAATATTGGCCAGTGGTCCAGAAAGTCTCAAAAGACCAGATTAGCCCCAATAGTATTAAAGAAAACCCTATTTATTTATTTGCCGCTGGATTTATACCACCCGTTTTAAATGTAGGCTTGCTAAGCCTCACAGCAGAGATGCAATATGCCGATGATGTCTTGTTCTGGCAATTTCCATGCAGAACAGAAGGTGATGCATACGATGTTCATCAGGTTTTGCAAGGCGCTCAGATTGAAGGCAATATTATTAATACCTACTTGCCTTTACCTTGGGCGACTTTGATTGACAAGGAAAAATTTCCAGAAAGCATCATTGGTACTTATGAGTCCCGTATTAAGGACTTGAAAGAGATTGTCTTTAATTTTGGATTTACCCTAAAAGTACACACCGTCTGTCAGCATATTTTCTGGAAAAAAACGATCCCTATTTTTGAAAGAATTGGAATCACTAATTTATGGATTTCTCATAAAGAAAAAAATGAAGATAAATTAGAAAATATTTTTCTACATGCATGGCCTCTCTATGCCGTCAATTATATGGATCCGCAACGCAGAGCGGGCCTCAGATATATTCCAACAAAAGATAAAACCATTTTTGCTAGTTTTATCGGTGCCCACATGAAGCACTATCTGAGTGATGTGCGGCTAGAGCTCAAAAAATTAGCTGATTTACCTGGCTTTAAGATTGAAATTAAAGATTTATGGCACTTTAATAAACTGGTTTATAACTTTCAGGTAACTGGAGATGCTAGTTTTAAAGATTCCATTGAAGAGGATGAAGTCTTTCAATATAACGATGTCCTCTCCCAAAGTCTTTTCTCTTTATGTCCAGTAGGGGCAGGGCCAAATTCATTGCGCTTATGGGAATCTTTAGCAGTGGGATCCATCCCAGTTAATTTGAGTGATTCCTTACAGTTGCCCTCGATCGGCAGGCTTAATTTATCTCAGAAGCTTGCGTGGGAGGATGCGATTGTTTTCCACCCCGAGAACGATATCGCAGGCCTTGAAAAAAGACTGAGGAGTATGTCGCCCGAGAAGCTGCAGTCGATGCAAGATGCTGGCCGAGAAATATTTAACGCATTTCTAAACCTAGTATGTTTTGGACAGGCTTCTCGAGACAAGATGCATCAATTTGAGTTGCTAGATCAATTTAAGTCACAACAGGTCCAAGATCTTGCTAACAATGAGGCTCTATTTGATGGCATCTCCAGACCCATTTCATTAGTGTTGTTAGCCCAAACAGAGTGGACTGAAAAAATAGTCTATTTTGATCAGGCCGAATGCGTTCACGCGATCTATCTTGAAATCGATGGCAGTAAAGAGATGTCGCTCGATATGGAGGTCTCTAAGATTGTCGAATATGGAAAATATGAGACCTTGCCTAATCCCAAGCAACTCAAGGGTGACACTAAACACCGTTTGACCGGTGGTTTGGGTGTTGATAGTTTTGCGATGGGGCTGAAGTTGAAGTTTAAGAGTAATCAGCCCACAGACTTGAATATCACTGTAGCTATTGAAGTAATTTCACAGGCCTTCTCTCAACGAATTCAAGAGCTTGATGCGAGCGGTAAATTAAAAAGTGCCTCTGATGATAATGTGAGAAGAAAAGATCGATTATTCGAATCAAAAAATATCAACAATGGCAATATTCTGAAATTAATCAAAGAGGCGACTGCAGATCACGCCCCTACTAAAGATAATCGACTGTTTCCTGAAGTGGCAGCACGCAAAGTCAATTTGATTGGGGAGCGTATCGCTAGTGGAGTATGCATGTATGTGCACCTCATGAACCGCAATGAAAATGTAGAGCAAAATCTCGAGAATTGGCTAGCTCAACGTTTTGATGAGCTGATATTGTTAGATTGGTCGTCAGATGAGCCCGTTGCCGATATTAAAGGGGTGTTGGATGACCCGCGAGTGCGGGTGGTTAGGGTGAATGGGCAGAAGAAATTTATCAGAACTATTGCGCAAAATTTAGCAACTCAAATGTCACGTTATAGCGGCGTATTTAAATGTGACTCGGATGTACTCATTAAAGGTAATTTCTTTGAAAGCCATCCTTTAGTTCCAGGGGAGTTTTGGGTTGGAGATTGGCATCAAGGTCGAGACCATAATGAACGCCATTTGCATGGTGAAACCTACTATCACGTAGATGACTTTTTCTTAGTCAATGGCTATGATGAGCGGATCAGAGCCTATGGCCAAGATGATACGAATCTAAAAGACCGAATGCTGCTAGCTGGTTTGAGTAAGAAAGTATTTTGCTACAACCAATTGCAGCATATTCACCATGATCAAAGTATGCGCACTACCAATCAAGATATCTCGCATCCCATGATTAAAACATACGAAAATCGTATTGCTAGTATGTATGCCCCCTTATGGAATGCTAAAAATAGCTTGCAGAAATTTGAGCAGGTCAATCTAGAAAACAACTTAACAAAAGATGAGGGTGATGGAAGAGTCATTACCTTCGTAGCAGATGAGATCCCCATCCTAAAGACAGACACTACCATTGCCGAGCAAGCTGTTAATGAAGTAGCTGGATGGTATACAGATGCCAATATGTTGGCGACCATGAGTGTAGAGCAGAAGATTCAGTTGGTTTGGGAGAGGCAGTCAGAATGAGTATTTTTAACTTTAAAAGTAAAAGTAGGCCACTCCATAATGGCAAAGAGTTAGATCAGGCTGCCATCGATAGCTTTAAGCCATCGTATGTCTGGCCTAGTGAATACATTCCTTTTAGAAAATACTATGAAAGTAAGAATTGTAGAATTTTCATGATTGAGAATCTTACGCACAATTGGAAATGGCTCAAAGAGTCTGCTGCTTACTTTCGTGACACAGATTTTTTTTATGTCTCATTAGGTTGGCACTATACCGATTGGACTGTTTCTGAAATCAATAAAATTTTCTCTCTGCTGGGACTAAATAAAAATAATTTCATTTTTATGTTCAATTCTTATGAAGATAAGGGATTATTTAATCATTATGGATTTAGTGGAGAGTTGATTAACCATAACTG
>CAISKC010000532.1 GCA_903885895.1 uncultured Legionella sp. | reverse complement strand
AGCATCAACATATGGATTTGTATCTCTTGCGGGTATAGGACGATTGCGACCTGTAAAATGACTAGGATCATTGTGAGTAGTACTAGTAGGATATCCACCTTGTCGATCGATTTCGGCTTGCCAGCTCGAACTAAATTGTGGACTACAGTAACTACATAGTAGATTGCAAGCATTATTAAAATTAACTTCAACATAACTAGGAACAACATCTTCATCTCCTGTGTAATTTTTGATTTTTTCAAAATCAACTGCAGCCCAAGGCTCTCCAGATCGATAGTGTCGATCACTGAGTTTGCCATTGTCTTCCATGCTCCAACAATAGTGGCATTCAGTGGGACGTTCTTGTTTGAGCATGATTTTGCGTTGTGCTTTTTTGTGCCAGGTATTGTGCAAGGCTGACGGATTGGTCTCAATGGCCTCTGGATCTATCATGTGCAGTGGTGGATGGTAGCAACTGTTGTTGAGTCCAGTGGTCAAGTGTAGGCTAACTTGTTTCCATTTGGCCAAGCATAATGCAGGACCCAATTGCTCTTTCATCTGTTCAGCTGAGTTTAAAAATTTACTTTTGTTATCAACTGTTTCGTCGCCTTTGTTCATAGTATGGGAGTTATTTTTTTGTTGTAACTTTGTGTTAATAATAAATTATAGTTATGATCTAATATATCATGCATACCGCAGTATATATCATTCAATTCACTGACTGATTTGGCCGCCAATGAATCAATTAAATCTATAATACGAAGTAATCTGTCTCGGCCTTCGTAGCCATCATAATCTTCCGACCAAAAATTGCAAAAAGTCTTAAATCCCATTTGATGCAAGTAATCAAGATGATTTTTGGCTGCAAATATAATAAATGGTTTTTTAAGCCACATAGGACGAATAGTTTTTTCAGTAGAATAAAAAGTATTTCCAACAACATGTGTTTCGCCGACTATGTCTACAAATACATCTTGATACATCTCAATTCCGGCATCATAATCGTACCAGCACATAATTCTTTCAACTGTGGCATTGCTATAGGCAGTCAAAGGCAAATGTGGAAAGATATTCGCGACTTCTGTCAATGATTCTTTTCTGAGTTGTATTAGTTTGTCAAATTCGTAAAGTTGCAATGCATCGTCATCGTTTTCGGCATTGAAATGAATATGACTTAGCTCTTTATAATTGTTAAACAGGTATGATGCAATACCCAATCTACTGGCAGTCGGTCTATGAAAAAATACCAAAAAAGTTTTCTTTTGATTCCAGTTGTGTAATTCAGGATCAATATTAGGCACATGTGCTAAAAAACGATTGGCAGTATTGACTACAATATTGTACTTGTCATGTTTTTCTAATTGATTTTCTGTGTAAATATCAACTTGATTAAATTTAAAATTATCTAATAATTTGTATACTCCCAATGTGTCAAGGCATATGGCCTCGGGATTTACAGACAACACTATGTGTGTATTTTGATTAGTTGCCAAATACTGGACAAATTTTGTTAGGTTCCAAAGTTTATCGTTTGTACCAGAAATTATAAATTCT
>CAISKC010000531.1 GCA_903885895.1 uncultured Legionella sp. | reverse complement strand
ACGCGCCTCCTCAGCACGAACGGATCGGAGGAAACATAAATATTTTTTCTAAATCTGTCAATTAACTTTAAAAATTCGCTACCAGACAGCATGGTCAAATTTTGGATAGATCCCTCAGAACGTCGTTACACTCCTTTGTCCACCCTACACTCATTTTGTATTACTTTATAACGAAAAATTATGAGGAGATCCCTCAGGTTTCACCCGGGCTATGATGCGTTGCTTTGTTTGTCATTACGGTTTTCTTTTTATGAAAAATTTACCTTTGCGCTCGAAAATTGAAACCTTGGTGCGTAACGATAGTGGGGCTGCTGTTTGACGGATAGTATAAGTTTGATGATCGTTTTGTAACGATTGTACCGTGTATTGGCAATCTACATGCTTTGCGGTGACCAATTCATGAATAAACTCAACACCTCCACCAGTCGCACCGCCGATTAAACCATACAGTCCTCCACCAACCACGATGCCAGTTACAACACCTATTGGTCCTGCGACTGCCGTTGCTCCGAGTATTGCTCCTGGAATACCAGCTGATAAACCTCCAATTAGCGCATGCTCTTTGACTTGATTGGTTTTTTGGGGATGAGTGATTTCTTGTTTAGCAATAATAACCCCAGTACCATGCCGAGTTGTCATACAACCTGCCAGTCCCATGATAGTCGTTGCAATTATAATTTTTTTGAATGACACAATGTACCCTTTAGTATAAAAAGACACATATCTTACATGCTGATCATTTTAAGATCAAACAAAACTTTTTATAAGCCATTAGGTCCGACATCCTGGGGTACCGTTTTTTAGGATGAATTGTCAACAGACCCTAGTGCAGGACTAGGTGTTATTTAAACAAGCAAGGTATTTTGCAATGGTCTCTTGCAGGCCGAATTGCAATGCATCGCAAATCAAAGCATGGCCAATGGATACTTCTGCAACATTGGGTATGGCTTGCACAAAATAGCCTAGATTATCTAAATTTAAATCATGTCCTGCATTGATGCCGATTCCGAATTGACTGATCTCGCCAGCGACTTTTTTATAGATACTGAGCACATCGGCCAATTTATCAGTGCCAAATGCATCGGCGTAAGCTTCCGTATAGAGTTCGATGCGATCCGTTTTGGTGCTGGCTAATGCTTCTAATTCTTTGGGCGATACACGCATGGGATCGATAAATAATGAGGTACGGATCCCCTCATGGTGCAATATATGGACGATATCGTATAAAAAATTCCTGTTCTTTTCTACTTCCCATCCTGCATTAGAGGTTAATACATGCGGAGGATCGGGTACCAACGTACATTGGGCTGGTTTAATCGCTTTGACCAACTCTAAAAATTCTAGGTCTGGATAGCCTTCCATATTAAATTCTACATTGATTGCTTTCGCGATATCATAGACATCTTCGCGCCGAATATGTCGACCATCGGGTCTAGGATGAACCGTGATCCCTTGCGCACCATATGCGATGATATCTAGCGTTGTCTTGAGAACATCTGGGTTATTTTTGCCGCGAGCGTTTCTTATTGTCGCGAGTTTGTTGACGTTCACACTTAATTTTGTCATATCCTCTAATCCTTATTGGTACGTCGATTGACGACAATAGCATCGCTTACTTGGCTGAAGCCCGGTACATCAAGTTTGAAATTGGGCATGATAGCGTATAGCTGGCTTGAGCTGCCACCATCTAAATTCAAGGCATCGGTACAGTTGAAAGGGGGGGCTTTTAAAATTTGGGCAAAATCAGTCGTTGGGATAGGTAGATTTTCTGTGACCACAATGATGACGCTTCCTTTGGCGTCAATTCCTAAAGCGGAACGATTTGCATAGCCAGGCCGGAGGGTGGGAATTTGCCCTGCAACCAGTAAGCGTGGCCCAGATTGAATGGCAAATTCAATATTTTTCTTGGCGTGAAATTCAAAGGGTGTGGTAATGAACGCATGCTGGTTTTTGATAAAAAACACTCCCCACCAGCTGATGCGTTTGAGAGGATTCAAAATTTGTTTGTCACTGATACGCAATCCTAATGGCGTTTTATTGGGATTGAAAAATCCACCATTGATGGCTATTAAGCCTTTTCCATGCTGCCTGAAGGCTTGTGCAGAAGCATAATGTACGGGCAAATCTTTCGCCATCAGAACAGAGAGTTGCATTTTTTGTAAGTCCACACGAAAGGCATGAATGTGTGACCATTGAGATAAGGATTGATATCTGAGATCTAAATATGCCACACCTGGTTCGATGACTTGCCAAGATTTGGCATAGGTCAACGTATTCAATAGCCAACATGCTAAAAAGAAAATGAAAAAATTTTTTTTACGTGCTCTTGACATGGTTATCTCGTATACTCATTATCGCATATTTGGTACTTAGGCTGAGTTTATGACGACATTACCGCAAAATAACCTTATAGTGACATCAAAGTCAACAGATGAATTACAAAGCATGCTGTTGGATATCCTGAAAAGGGCAAAAAAAATAGGGGCAAGTGATGCGGTAGTGGGCATCAACTTGGATAGTGGATTTTCTGTAGACGTTCGGATGGGTGAAGTAGAAACCATCGCTTTTAGTGAAGATAGCAGTGTAGGCATTACCGTATATATTGGCAAAGCGAAAGGCAGTGCGAGCTCAAGCGACACATCGATGCCAGCTTTGGATGCGATGGTTGCAGCAGCCTATGAGATTGCTAAAGTGAGTGCGAGTGATCCATGTTTTGGTTTACCTGATCCAGAGCCGCATGCACCAGTGCACAGAGATTTGGATTTGGTGCATGCTTGGCAGATTACACCCGAGGAAGCGATAGCTCAAACATTAGAATGTGAAGCGCATGCGCGGTCATTGGATCAACGCATTGTTAACTCAGATGGTGTGAATCTTGCTACGTATCAATTTTGTTTGGGGCATGCAGACAGTCAAGGTTTTTTGGGCATGATGGAGGCCAGTCGGCATTCTGTAAGTTGTTCTTTGGTGGCCAAAAACGCGAATAGTCAAACGATGCAGCGGGATTATGATTATACCACCGCTCGAAGTCCACAGGATCTCGTGAGTTTGGAAGCCTTAGCCGAGGGCGCGGTTGCACGGACTGTGAGCCGATTAGATGCACGGAAAATGTCGACGCAAAAAGTACCTGTATTATTTTCTTCTCGTTTGGCGGGTGGCCTATTCGGTTCGTTTATTTCTGCTATCAGTGGTCATAATTTATATAGAAAAAACTCATTTTTACTCGATTCTCTAGGTCAACAGTTACTTCCAGAAACGTTGCAAATTTATGAAAGGCCCTGGTTGCGTCGTGGTTTGGGTTCGGCTTTATTTGACGGAGAAGGGGTTGCAACTCGATCTAACGTTATTGTGAAAGATGGTATGTTACAACAATATGTGTTGAGTTCTTATACTGCTCGTAAAATGGGATTAAAAACCTCCGCTAATCAAGGTGGTGTTTTTAATTTAACCGTCGATGCAACGGACGGGGATTTGGATGCTATGTTACAAAAGATGGATCGCGGATTATACGTGACCGAGCTGATGGGACAAGGCGTTAATATTTTAACCGGACATTATTCAAGAGGCGCTTTTGGGTTTTGGGTGGAAAACGGTCAAATTCAATATCCTGTAGAAGAGATTACTATTGCGGGCAATTTGAAGGATATGCTGAGTAATATCGTCGCGGTGGGATCGGACGTTAATCCCAATAGCTCAACCAGCTGCGGCTCTGTATTGGTCTCTGAAATGATGATTGCTGGGAATTCTTAATTGGCAGAAAACAGTAACCTTGATGACGCTACGCTTTATCAAGGTTAGGATCGCGCTAAAATGGGAAGCTATTTCGGGCGCGATCCTTACAATACGGTGCTACGTATTATTTATCGTTTTTATCGCGGAAAGTAATGCGACCTTTGGTCAAATCATAAGGGGTTAACTCTACTTTGACCTTGTCGCCAGTCAGGATTCGAATGTAGTTTTTTCGCATGCGTCCTGATATATGAGCAGTGATAATATGGCCGTTTTCTAATTCTACGCGAAACATAGTGTTAGGTAACGTATCAATGATAGTACCTACCATTTCTATATGATCTTCTTTCGCCATAGGCCTTTTATCTCCATGTTAAACTAAGCATTATCTTTTTTCTCGAAGTGAATCCGATTTTATTCTTTCAAATAAAAACCGAACCGGTATACCGGTTCGGGTGTTTTCGGACTTAGAGCGACGGAAACGCTGGATTAAGCAGCCATCTTCTTTATACTTGATGACAGGCGGCTCTTGATTCTAGATGCTTTGTTTTTATGAAGAAGCCCTTTTGAAGCAGCTTTATCAATGACAGGTTGCGCTTTAGAGTAAGCTGCACGTGCGGCTTCTTTATCACCCTGTTCAACAGCTTTTATTACGTGTTTCACGAAAGTGCGGTACGTTGAACGTGCACTAGCATTACGTTGCCGTAATTTAATATTTTGGCGGGCGCGTTTAATTGCCGACTGAATACTGGCCACAAAAAATCTCCATAAATACAAAACAATACATTACTGAATTATCCCTATAATGCCTAAGGCTAGGATACTTGTCAAGCCTAATCTTTGAGTAATGGCGTAAAATTGTTTTATTGAGAATAGTCTATAATAAAAAGAATCTAACCTATTCATTCATACGATGAAAAATTGTATTGAAATT
>CAISKC010000530.1 GCA_903885895.1 uncultured Legionella sp. | reverse complement strand
TTCAACATTCATGTCATCGCCAACCATGGCATACCCCTCAGCAATACGATCAGCACTGGCCTCATATTGAGTACGATATTTTTCCACATTACCGTGATCACCGGCTCTTGCATATCCCCGCGCTATCCAATCGATACTATGTGGATACTTTCTACGATACTCCTCTACCTTAGCGTGATTCTTTGCCGCAGCATATCCTTCAGCGATTGCATTAGGATTGGCGCCATGATTCAGTAAAAGATCAACTGATTGATGCTGGTTTTCAGAAGCCAATTGACCAGCAGGTGTCCATACACCATTAGAATAATCGACCCAAGCAGGAATATGATCTTCATCCAAAGCAGTCGCAGCATCATAAATCTCTTGATAAGATCGCATGGTACTAGCTCCAATATCACTCTATAATAATTTTAGTATAGACTATACTGCGCAGGATAAAGCTAGATTTTTTTTCAATGTAATCAGATAATCCACTGCATGAAACGCTGATTGATACGCAGCGAGGCATGGATCCTGACTCGCTATATGACTCGCTAATTCTTCCAGATTCTCCCCAGAAACAATACCATTCCCTACCGCAATATTGTGCAAAGCAAAATGAGTGAAACAGGTTTTGATATGCGACATTATATAATCATAATGATGAGCATTCATCCTCAAAACACATCCCAATGCAATATAGCCATCAAAGGGATTTTTCTGATGATAAGCCTTAATCACAAACGGGATTTCATACGTACCCGCTTCTACAACTTCAATTTGATAATCATGCTGTGATTTTTTAACAAGATCGACACATTTTGCAAGTTGTTCTGCTGCGAGTGTTTTATGTATATTAGAGGAGACAATCAATATTTTAGACATCATTGCACCCTGTCTTTCATTCGTAGGAGATAATCAATAGCACGAACAGCTTCTTCAACTCTTTCATGATTTTCCACGCGCTTTATCATCACCTCCATACTCGGAGCAGAAATGATGCCGTTGCCAAGCAATAAACCGTCCATAGCGAATTTGATAAAGCATGCTTTCACATGCTCCCATATAAATTCATAATGATCGGTACTGCCCTTAAGCAGCAAACCAAGCGGCAGATAAGCGTCATAAGGATGATGACGATGATAATATTGCATGACAACTGGGATTTCATACGTCCCGGCCTCAACCGTTTCTACGGTATAATCATATCCCGACTTATTTAAAAGCTGTAAACAACTGTCTAATTGTTGTTGTGCCAGATCTTTATAATAATTTGACCAAACAACGAGTATTTTATTTTTCGTCATGTTACACCCACTTAACCTGGTAAGAATAATGATCCCAACTTAAAACTGCTGTAGTTTGACGTGTCACATTCATCACACCTGCCGGTGTACCTGTAAAGATGATGTCATGCGCTTTGAGTGGGAAATGCTGACTAATATACACTAATAATTGTTCAGGATGCATCATCATATCTTGCCCCTTGGCAGACTGACACCTCTTCCCATCGATCTCAAATTGAAACGTCACATCCATATAATTCTCAAATGAATGATATGGGATCCAAGGACCTAAGACCGCCGCATCCATGAATACTTTTGAGGTTGTCCATGGATGTCCGCATTTTTTTAATTGTGTTTGCTGCGTACGCAGCGTCATATCTAGGCCTAATGTGACCGCTGAGATAGCCGATTTTGCTTCCTTTTCTGTCATGCGAAAACCATCATGCGCTACGCGAAGCACGATTTCACATTCTGGCTGTACCGCTGGATCTCCATCAGGAAAAGCCAGCGTTATTTGCTCCCCCCAAGATTGTGCTTGTTTCAACACAGAAAAGGGCTTTAAAAAAAGCACAGGATTTTCTGGTACTACTTCACCAAACTCCAAAGCATGATCGAGATAATTTTTACCTACACATACTATTTTATCCACTGACATATTATCCCCATGGCCACTCTCCTGGTACATCATCAATGACACAAATCTATGCATGCATCAAATCAAGATGACGTGCCATGGTTCAAGTGTAAATTGTGGATCCAAAAAATATCCACTAGTTTATCTTTAAACTGTGTTTTTTTCATCAGCGTCATACCCAATTTTTCGACAACTCGTTTGGAATTCACATTCTCATGATGGATAATGGATATCAATGTAGGGATATTACATTGATGAAACGCATAGTCCTTGACCGCAATAGCTGCCTCGGTAGCGATACCTTTCCCCCAAAACTGTTCATCCAAGCGGTACCCAAGCTCAATCCACGCTTCGCCATCTACTGTTTGATGTAACAAACCACAAAAACCAATGAGTTGAGCTGTCCCTTTAAGGGTTAAGGCTAATAAACCATAATTCTGTTGCGCATATAACGCTATCCAATCCGCCATGCGACTGCTCACTGTTGCGAGATCTAACGGTTTGCCATCACCTATGTAACGCATCACGTTTGGATTAGCACAAATCTCAGCAAAAGCCACGGCGTCAGTCATGACGAAAGGTCTCAGAATAAGGCGATCTGTTTCTAGCTGAAAAGATTGGGGCGATAGGTCTGTAGTCATCGTTTCCTCTTATGCTCTAAAAAATATCTCTTTCATTATGAAACCCTATCTGGCCAAATAATATTTTTTAATTCCTCTTCATATCCAAAATATTGCAAATCTCTGATCCGCCTTGGAAATAAAATGCCGTCCAAATGATCGCACTCATGCTGTACCACTCTGGCATGAAAATCATCTGCCTCTCGTGTGATGATTTTGCCGTCCAGATCATACCCTTGATAACGAATTTTTTTATATCTTGGAACCAGGCCGCGCAATCCAGGTACACTTAAACATCCTTCCCAATCATCCAACATCACGTCAGACAGTATCTCAATGACAGGGTTGATGATGACGGTAAATGGCACCGATTTTTCATTCGGATAGCGCGCATTGGACTCAAAACCAAACATAACAATACGTAGATTATGCCCAATCTGCGGTGCAGCAATACCAACACCTCTTGTCGCGTTCATCGTATCTTGCATATCTTGGATGATACTTGGTAGCGATGCATCTGAAAAATCCGTAACAGGCAACGATGGCGTCGCTAATTGCACATTCCCCATTTTAACTACTGCTTGAATCGTCATGCACTGTATCCTTACAAACTGAAACATCTCTATCTTTGCATGGAGCCCATTAAAAACTCCGATCTTTAGGCCGTAAACAATAGGCTTGTTCAGATGCCCAAGTCAATCCCTTTGCTTGCAAATGTGGGCTAATCTTCGGCACGGCCTCATTAAATAATACTTCAATATGGAACTTTGCACCGTACAACTCAGCCACTTCATGGCTATCAACAGAAAATGGCGGGCCCTGCATCGCTTGTTGATCGTAAGTAAATGCGACCAAGAGCATACGTAAATTTGGCGGGAGTAAGTCCATTAAAAAATCTGCATAACGTCGACGTGTTGCCTGCGGTAAAGCCACCAACGCCGCACGATCAAAAACCGCATCAATCTGACCTAATAGGTCTTTGCTTACATGAAACAGATCGCCTTCTAACAAGGTAATCTTAGCACTATGGTAAAGCGTAAAATGTTCTAATTGCGTCACTGTAAAGGGTATAGCATGCTCTTCAAAAAAAGCCCTACATGCTATGGTAGATAACTCTACTCCAACCACCTGATAACCTTGCTGCGCCAGCCACAACATATCCATGCTTTTACCACATAACGGGACAAAAACACGACTACCTGGTTGCAAGTCTAACGTCTCAAAATAGCGATTCAATAAAGGATTAGGGTTCGCTTGATGGAATCCTATTTCATTAGACTCCCATTTTTTCTGCCAATATTCATCGTACATAAAATGCTTCCTTTTCACACCAAACAAGCAATATCCCAACCCTGCAAACTCACAATTTCTCGCAAAGAAATATCATAAAATTTCGCGGTTTTGTCATTTTCAAAAGTAATAAAAGCCGGTTGACAATGTTCGCCATGATCCTTCACACCACTTAAGACAGATTGATGTTGATGAATAAACACAGGTAATTGCTTCCCAACTACCACTCCAATACTTTCCAAACCACTGGGGTACATATGTACGGCACGAGGAGCGGGTAATTCGATCATGGAAACAGTGAACCCTCCTTCTAATTTCAAGGGCTCTTTTAAAATCAAAATGGCGACGGCTCTTCCATTAAATTGCGTTTCAACGAATTCACGACAGTGTTTTTGCAAATCGTCACGCAATTGGATATATTCTGGTAAAGTGGCCGTACGATAAAGCAAATGACTCATGGGCATGCCAGTGATATCAATCCCCAATTGCCGCATGCGCCACAATAAATCTGAAAAAAATGCAGCGTAATCACCTATCAAATCTTGGATTCTTGTCATCATAAAAACCATTCAATCAGAATCCGACCATTCTAACAAACCAGCTTAAATATTGGAATCCGAGCCGCAACAACCAAGGAGCGGATCGGATTGTGTGATTTATGAGGCCGCGTATCGATGATGTTTGGCTACTCATCCACAACGATCAGCTTCCACTCTGATGGCGGCATAGGATGGTTATCCATGCCACGGCCTCAAGATTTAGATTACTTCCCAACATCCGATGTATTACCTGGGCCATAAAACACTTCGTTTGCATTATCACTATCTGTCTTGTTAGGACTCTTGGCGTCGTTAGCAGGAGGGACACGTACTCCAGTCCTTGACACGGCATCATCGGCGGCAAAGGTGATAGTAGTATGGAGACTTAAAATGGCTATGACCAAACTAGGCAGGCACCAATTCATTAAACGTGTCAACTTTTGAGTTCTCATTGTTTTTCTCCTGTATTTGACCCAAAGAGTCGCATGGCTGTGAATTATGCGCCCTTTGAAATGTTTGATTAACCATTTATCTGCGAGATATTTTAACAGACCACAACACCATGATGTTCAACGTGCTACACAGGCTCCAATACAAACTGTGCTTGCACTTTGCGCATAACGCTAGGTAGTGTATGAACTAAGATTAGCATGCTGGAATAATCACTTCAATAAGTTGACCATCTATACCCATTCCAGTGCAAAATATTCTGGATGACATGTATTCTGTGTGTTCCGTGAACATGCCAAATTTATCCATAACCTGAGGACTTACCATTATCCTGAAAAATAGCTAAAGCGTGTTGATAATTTGCATAGAAACAGTCATAACCCCCGTTTCTATATCCACCGCCGGCGCATCAACCAGCGCTGCTGGCAGATAGCGCTGGCGACCTCTGCCTAAAAATCCCCAAGCAGCTTGTCTTGGGTTGGTGAGACAAGCAGGAGAAGCTTGTACATTATATTCTCTTCTATATGCTTGAAAAATAGCGTGCATCCGTATAGACAATGCGAGGCATGACAGCCATTCTGCTACAAAATAGCCTATTCCCAAGCTCTCAATACCTTTATCTGTTTTATACACCAGTACTGTAGAGACCGCTGCACCCGTTAAGATACAGGCAATTCGAATCAAGGTCGCTATCCAAGCATCTTGAAACGCGCGTAATTGTAGCATTTGCGCATACGCTGCCCCATCTCCAATTTGGCCCAGTGCGATCCAAACCATCACTTGCCCCAATAATGCCATCACCTGTGGGTTATTATTCTGAAACAACGCTGCCAAAACCTCTGGATAGGCCGCAAAAAATATGGGGATAAAAGCACAGACAATGGCTGTCATCCACACCGCATGCTGCGAATTTCTATAGACATCCTGGTGACGTTGCGAGCCCTTAAGACCCCCTACAATGATCGCCCCACTTACCGCACCAGCGATCATCAATAACACATTGATCAAAAGCGATTCGAGGGCCAGCGCAAAAGCTGCTTGCTCTTCAACGCCCAATCCTCCGGCTTGCGCACTTAAATACCATAATAATCCCATCTCAGCGGCGATCGTTGCTGTGATCGCCGCACTAGAATTCACTTGGTTCATAAGTCTGGTATAAAATTGGGGCGATACATACCACAGACGCCAAAATTGCAGATCTCGAAACGGTTGCAATCGCATCAATGCAAACCAATAAACAAAAGTTGTTAACCATGCTTCTGTCACATAGCCTTCGACAATCCCATCTTGCCCTTCCCTTGGCATACCAAATTTACCCAGACTCAATCCTTCTACCAAAAATACCGCTATTCCAAAATTAATCGGACCTGAAATAATCAAACGCGTATACTGAAATGCATTGATAATTTGGCAAGCATTCATCCATAAAAATACCGGCACCACGATCGCAGAATCAGGAATCAAAAAAGTACTCGCATCTTTCGCCACAGCAGGATTCTGTTGCATCCCGTCCACTAACAAAGGTTCCGAATAAATCATCGGTAACATACATAGCGGCCCAACTGCAGCAGAAATAATCAAGCCATTGCGAAATAAATCAATAATTTCAAGGCGTTTGGCTTCCCAAGCAGCAGAATG
>CAISKC010000529.1 GCA_903885895.1 uncultured Legionella sp. | reverse complement strand
ATTACAATGTCCATTGGGAAACGATCCGTGATATAATAAAAAAAAGAACTTGGAAGCATTTATAAATGTTTGAATTTGAACGATACGTACATGATGTTGCCGACTCGATTTTATTACGGGCTTACTTATCACGTGTCGGATTGCGTATTGAGGCATTAAAGGCTTATTATGACATTAAGTAGATGTGATTGTTGCGAGGGTAGACGAAATATTGTTGGCCTAGGTGGCATCCAAAGGGCATGTGGTAATTGCAAGGGCGTTGGTCATGTAAATTTCAAGGCTGAGCCTGTTGTTGTGGTTAAACGTAAACGGCGTACGCCTGCTGAAATGTTGGCTGCTGCTGATAAGGGGGAATGATGGCTGCGGGAAGACCTACTGATTACAACCCTGAAATGGCGAAGCGAATCTGTGATTTAGTAGCCACGCATGACATTGGTTTGCCTCGATTATGTGATATGTTTTCTGACCTTCCTAGACCACAAACCATCAATGCTTGGCGACGAGAGAAGCTCGAGTTTTCTTCTAAATACGCACAAGCTAAGATGGAACAAGCCGAATTAATGGCCGAATCGATCGATGATATTGCAATAAATTTAGGCCAACATGCCTATATCGATCCCTCGACTGGCGTTGCTAAAATTGATAGCGGAATGGTCGCTCACGCTCGATTAATGATTGACACTCGAAAGTGGCTTGCCTCTAAACTAGCCCCCAAAATATACGGCGACAAGCTACAAACAGAACACAGCGTCAGTGACTCAACAAAAGAAGTCGTTAAACGTGTTGCTGACATTAATAAAGAGAATGAGAAAGCGTTTTAAGATTATGAAGGCCGCGGCGTGGACAGTGACACGCCTGTCAAGGAATGCATTGTGCTGTTAGCCTAGAATTGTGATTGAGTATCTACACAGGGCCATGAGCAGCAATAGCAATGATAACTAACCCGCTTTCACATTAGCGCCTGAATTAACAGGTTAAAGATACTGGGTGATATGGTTGGTTTAACGCATTAGCCCGTGCAATTCGGGTCGGCTTTCCCATTAACAAAGAGTAATCACATGAACCACTCAATCAAAAACTTTGAAGAACTCCGTGAACATCTATGGGAAGAGAAGCAAGCCATATTAGAGGACTTTATGGAACGTGCTGATGACCTAACAGAGTTTCAGCGCGGACGCTACCAAGGCGAGTACAGAGCGCTTGACGGGGTCATTGGTACACTGCGTAACATATTGAAGTATGGGGTTGAAGAATGACAGAAGAAGAACAGTATTTGTTGATGCGATTAGAATCTGCTGAATTGGCGCTGGAGCGCGCATTTGATTTGATTGAAGAGCTAATAAAGCGCGTTGATACGCTGGAATCTAATGACTGATGATTTAGATCAACTGCGCGCTCAGCTATGGGGATCATTTCTACTATTTACCAGAACATTCTTTCCTCTTGTTACAGGGCGTGAATTTACTATTAGTTGCCCATCAGGAAGAGAGTCGCATTTTATTACTATATCAAGAGAGTTAACATTAGCTGCCAGATTGGAAACCTCATCTTTAATTATAAATTGCCCTCCAGGGCATGGCAAATCGGTATTGATGTCGATGTGGACAGCATGGACCATGAGCAAGTTCCCAGATAGTCAATATATGTATATTAGTTATGGTAAGACATTAGCTACTAAACATACTGAGTTCATTAAAAGAATTATCAGTTGCCCGCATTATAGGGATGTTTTCAATGTCAGCATTAAACATGATAGTAAAGCAAAAGAATTCTTTCAGACACTTCAGGGAGGAACTGTAAAAGCTTTCGGATCGAGCGGAGCTATTACCGGACAAGATGCTGGTATGCCAAATTTAGATCGATTCAGTGGCGCATTGATTATTGATGATGCTCATAAACCGGACGAAGCACACAGCCAAACTATACGTCAATCAGTTATTGATAATTATCGAGAAACAATTTTACAGCGTCCAAGAGGGCCAAATGTACCGATGATATTCATTGGACAAAGACTTCATGAGGATGATTTGCCAGCATACATGTTATCTGGTAACGACGAAAGAAAATGGAAGTCGGTGATATTGAAAGCTATCGATGACGCAGGGAATGCATTGTATCCAGAAGTCAATTCACTTAAACAACTCCAAGAAAAACAGGCCAAGAATCCCTATGTATTCGCATCACAGTTCCAGCAAGACCCAATCCCAGCAGGTGGAGCGCTCTTTAAACAAGAGAACTTTCTTCAACTTGCATCAGAGCCGGATATGCTATGTACCTTTATTACAGCGGACACCGCAGAAACAGCCAAATCATACAATGACGCAAGTGTGTTTAGTTTCTGGGGTATATACGAGATCATAGAGTTTGGGCAGAAGACAGGACAGCATGCCTTGCATTGGCTGGATTGTTGGGAAATTCGCGTGGAGCCTAAAGACTTGCGCGAGGAGTTCATGAACTTTTATGCTGAGTGCATGTTGCATCCTGTCAAGCCATTGTTAGCTGCCATTGAGAAGAAGTCAACAGGTGTTACATTAGTTAGCACATTAAAAGATTTACGAGGGTTAGACATACGGGAAGTGAAACGAACCAAGGCATCTGGAAGTAAGACCGAACGCTATCTTGAGATGCAACCATTGATTGCGGCGAAACTTGTTTCAGTGACTGAACATGCGCGTCATGCTGCTAGTTGCATACTACATATGAGCAAGATTACAGCAAATAATACGCATCGGCATGACGATATTGCTGATACAGTCTATGATGCGGTGAAGATAGCTCTCATCGATAAGACAATTTTGTACAATATTAAGCAAAATGATACGATTGCTGCTACCATAATGCAAGGTCAAAAATCTGCATTAAGAGCTAGGAGCAATCTTCATGGCGGTTACCAAAACAGCTAACGATCAACTGGCTAGAATCAAGAAAAATGTTTCTACTGCCTATATGTACTTTGATGATAACTACAAGCGATATAGACAGTTTCGCAAGTACGTATTCAAGGAGTCGATTAATGAGCAACAACGCGCTGTTTTACAGCAACTCAATCGGCCTGTGGTTGAATTTAACATACTCGAAGCCTATATCTCACGATTGCTCGGAGAATTCAGTCAGCACGAACCCGGAATCGAGGTATCTCCTGCTGAAGGCATACCCGTTGACCAGCAAGTACTTGACGTTGTCGAAGGACATTTGCGTCACATCCTCCACGATGCCGACAAAAATAACTTCAGCTATGAAATCTACAAGGATTTATTGAGCGGTGGTTTCTCGGTTGCGAAGGTTTGGACCGACTACGCTAGCCCGATGAGTTTTAACCAACAAATCTACTTGGCTCGTGTATTTGACCCCACTATGTGCGGGTTTGACCCGATGGCGCGCACCAGTCACAAGGGTGATGGACAATTCAGCTTCGAAATCTATCCTATGTTAGAGGAAGAATTCTTGCGCCAGTTTCCAAATGCCGAAATTCGAAATGCAGGCTACACGCGTGACATTGAGGGGTTTAACTGGACATACAAAGACATGCAGGGTCAAAAAATTGTATTGGTGGCTGATTATTACGAAAAGAAGCGCAAGAAAGTTAAAATTGTGAAGCTGGCAAACGGTCGTGTAATGACGGCTAAGAATTACGAAAAGCTAGAGGCGTATTGGATATCGGAGCAGTTCATTGAACAAATACCGGCTATAGTGGGTGAACCACGTATAACCGAACTTGAAACAATTTGTCGTTATAAGCTCATTGAAGACCAGGTGCTGGAATATAACGAAACCGATTACAGCTATTTGCCGCACGTATTTGTTGATGGTAACTCAATCCTGTTAACCCAAGGTACAGCAAACACAACCTACCAGATGACGCGCCCTTATGTCTACCATGCCAAAGGCATTCAAGACATGACCAACTATGCAGGGCAAACCGTATGTAACAGTATGGAAAACTTGATACAGCATAAGTTCATTGTGATGAAGGAAGCCATTCCACAAGAGCAAGACTATGTAGAAGCATTGAACGATATTCAGCGCGCATCAACGGTTGTGGTGAATGCGTTCTACGAGAACAACCCAGACCAAGCCATACCCAATCCGATTCGTGAAGTACAGAATATCCCGTTGCCTCCTGAAGTGATGAACTCATTCCAGGTAACCGGGCCAATGACGCAAGCTATCCTGGGGTCGTTCACAAGTAACCAGAATCAACAGAATACCAATCTGTCGGGTAAGGCTGTTATCGAGTCAGCAAGTGCCGACAACGCAGCTGCCATGCCTTATGTAGTTGGTTACTTGGCGGCGAGTACGCAGTGGTCAAATATCATTGTTGATTTGATGCCAAAGTACATTCTTGGCAAGCGCACCATCCCTGTTGAAGCTAAAGGCGGAGAGAAAGAATATCAAGAAGTGAACTCACCCGGCAACGCAATGATTAACTACGATGAGAAAGCTATCAAGGTTAACATTGATGCGGGCGTTAACTTCCAAGTTCAAAAGAGCCAGGCGATGACGCAGATTATCGGTTTGATGCAGGCCTCTGAGGAGTTTGGTAAGTTTATGAACTCGGAACAAGGTTTGAAGATTCTCGTCAAAAACCTTACCGTGTACGGCGCAGATGAACTTCAAGAGGCTGTACCGCAATGGCTACAAGCACAGCAACAAGCACAGCAACAACAGATGCAAATGGCGCAGCAACAAGCTCAGAATGACCCTCGCATGATTAAGGCGCAAGCTGACGTACAGAAAGTACAGATGGATGGCCAAGCCAACCAGATGAAGATGCAAATGGAAGCGATGAAGATGCAGATGGAGCAGCAACAAAACGAGTTTGACAATCAAATCGCAATTGCTAAAATGGCGAACGAAAAGATTCTTAATGACTCAAAAATGCTGGAAGCTGAGGCCAAGGTTAATCAGATGCAGATAGACAGCGCGGTACGTCTTGAGGAATCCCAAACATCCTTAGAAAGGCACGCGCTTGATGCTGCTGCAACGATGGCAGAGGTAAGAAGCCGTGAACATCATGACAACTTAGCTACGCATGAATTAGCCCATACGATTCGAGAGGCGGGAAAAAAGAAACATGAATGATACATGTACGAGAATAGAGCCTGAAAATTATATTTTGTCGGCAGCAAGAAAAGACATGCCAGACAACGTAAGTATTGATGACTGGATGCCAGCACCGAAACGTTCTGAAGTGTTTAGGGTTCCGTCTGAATGGCGTGCAATACAGAACAAGCAATCTGTATGTGTCACGCCTTCACGGGATGACCTTTATAAGATTCGTGCGCACTTGAAAAACGGTGTGTCACGTGCTGAAATACAGAGAATATTTAGCCTTTCTGATGCAATGTTCAAGAAGATTATTGATGGTGCGTTCATTGTTGAGAAAGAGCGAGAAAAGTATTTAGCTGTAAGACCTGATTGCATTGATACGGAGAGCGAATGTGAGCGAGACTAAATATAAGATAACCATGCGTGACTTGGAAACTCGGGGCGGTATTGCCAAACTGGAGCGTGACGGTCACAGCAAAGAAAGCATTATGAAAACGCTTTACAAGCACACCGAGGGTTCTACTCAGCGACACCGAGAGGACATTGTTTCTAAGTTATACGACCGAGGACAACCATCATGATTGCTTTACTAGGCGCAGAAGTATTGGCATTGATTACAAAAGAAATCGTGAAGCATGGCCCAGAAATCCAAGAAGCTATTATGAAGGAATTGGAAGTGGTTGGTGCGTCTATGTTTAAGTATGTAACCGATTCGATGAATGGCGAAGTGGCTAAGTTGGAGAAAAAATAATGGCCACTTTAACTACTAAATCTCGAAAAGCTATTCCCAAGAAAGAATTCGGATTGCCGGGCGAAAAAAAATACCCGATGGAAGACAAAGCTCACGCAAGGAATGCCAAAGCTCGT
>CAISKC010000528.1 GCA_903885895.1 uncultured Legionella sp. | reverse complement strand
TTGGCTTTGTATGGAATGGTAGGGCACTATTTTTAGTAGATACCAATGATGATCATGGTTGATTATCTCGTTTTCGTACGCTTCATTACTTTGTAGTACTTCCGCGGATTTTGCTAAGAGTTGATCAAATTTTAAATTATGTTGGAAGTCTTTTAAGGGGCGACCAATATCATGGCCCATGAGGTTAAATATCTTTTTTATAGCTGGCGTAAATACGCGAATTTCCAGCTGAGCATTGAGAATAATCGTACATATTTCTGCACTGCGAATTAGATTATCAATATCATCTTTGGCTTGGATCACTTCATCAATTTTCTTTGAACGCTCAATATTAACAAGATTTAATACTTCATTGACGGATTGGCGTTCTTCATTAATTGATTGCAGATCTTCATTCGATGCCATCAATTCTTCATTAGTAGACTGCATTTCTTCATTGACGGTTTCCATATTTTCCAATGCCGATTGGAGCATGGTTTTCGTTTCCACAAGTTCTCCCTCTAGAGCGATGATAAGCTCCTCATGCAGGGTGTTTTTTTGTGAATCTGAGATGATAGTTTCGGGTTGCTTTTTTGTTTTTACTGGATCTAAACGAATCCAATAATAGGCAAGCGTATTGTTTTAGTCACAAATGGGGTAGACGCTCATTTTGACGCTTTGTTCTTTACCATAATGTGAAGAGAGCCTGATATGGTTATATACCACAGGAACTAATTTTAGTTTGACCTGATATAATGCTGCGATTAATACCGCCTTTAATTCATCAATAATGATTTTGGGTAAAACTAAGGTAGGGATTCCTTCGGGTAGCATGATGAGATCGCGTGCTTTACCAATACTATGATGGACGATATACGCTGTATCAATAACAAATCCGGCAGAAACAACCTCTTGTAAAATGTATTATAAGCGAATAAAGGTAAAGAACCCGGGGGATTAAGCGTAGGTGTAGTAGAAGGCAAGTCTGTAGCAAAAAATTTGTGAAATGTCGTGGTCGAAATTTGGGGTAATTCACTGGGTTTGATTTTTTTAAAGATTTTCCAGGTTTGATTGTGGGTGATGAGATCGAGTTTTAGTGAAGCAAGTCCTTCACTTGGACCTAGAAATAAAAAACCACCGATATTTAAACTAAATCTCAATAGGTCAATTACCCGTTTTTGTTCCTGAGCTTTGATATAAATGAGAAAATTTCGACAACAAATCAAATCTAATTTGGTGAATGGAGGATCATTTAACAGATTATGGGTTGTGAATAAGATCTGGTTTTTAATTTCAGGGATAATTTCATAGTAATCGGTGTAAACGGCCAAATTAAATTGCCGACATCAGCCACGCTATTATGCCGACTACCGCTCTCCAATCAATAAGCATTTTCGAGCCGCTTCAAGAATTTCTGTGGTTAATGAAGTCATGCAGTTTACCTGCATAATTCGATGTGATTGTTTTAGCAGTCTGTTGATTAACCTAAAATTACCGTTGGTCATTCGTATAATGGTTGATACGGCTTCTTGATCGCCAAAATCAGCCTCATCAATATTAACGCCTAATTTTGAGAAATGTTTACCAATTATAAATTCCACTTCATTTTTGCCAAGGTTTTTAAATTGATGCACAAATCGGCCTCGGTCATGGTTTCGCCAGTTACGGCATGACATGATCTACTTTTAAACATTAAAAACGTTGTTTTTCAATAAACACTTGTCAAAGATGGTCCAG
>CAISKC010000527.1 GCA_903885895.1 uncultured Legionella sp. | reverse complement strand
TCAGCACGTCGTTACACTCCTTTGTCCACCCTACACGGCTTTTGTATTACTTTATAACAACAAATTATGAGGGGATACATCAGGGATGAGGGGTGATAAAAAGCCTCTAATTCCCGCACAAATTTGCAATTTCACAAGATACTGCTACCATGAAGAGTGAGGCGGAACACTTACTCCAAGGAGACCAGCATGGCTCGAGTAGCGAAAGTAACAGCAAAAAAAGCAGCCCCTGCACACGTGCGTGATTGGACGTGGTTGTTGGGATTGGGTGTGTTGTTTGTTATTTTTGGATTTTTGGGATTGGGTTCAGTCGTTGCCGTGACACTTATCAGTATTGTATTCATTGGTTTTATGTTTTTTATAGGCGGTGTCTTACAGTTTATTGACGTATCTAGAAGTAAAAAATGGAAGCATGCACTGTCGCATGGGTTGATTGCGCTGATGTATTTTCTAGGTGGTGGCTTTATTATGTGGGATCCGCTTCTTGCTTCTACGGTTATCACCGCATTGATAGGATGGACTTTGATTGCCATCGGGATCATTCGTTTGGTCATGGCTATTTCAATGCATGGTAGTCAAGGCTGGGCCTTTACTTTGATTGCTAGTTTGGCGGCTATCGGACTCGGGGGTATTATCCTCATGCAGTGGCCTACGTCTAGCCTATGGGTGATTGGTATGTTTATCTCGATCGAATTGTTACTCAATGGATTGAGCTACATCATTTTAGCGCTTTCAATGCGTAGTGCTCTGAAATAACGTCGTCTTTGCGAACGAAGTGAAGCAATCCAGAGGTTTTATATGAACACTGGATTGCTTTTTCGCGGCGCTCTTTTTAAACGGCTTATAACTTAATTTTATAAAAATACTCACCATCCTCATATTTGCTCTTCTCACTCTTCTTGCGCAAAAAATGCATTCATTATATAATCTAAGCATAATTTTTGCGCAATTACGTGGGTAAATAACGATGTTAGCCAGAGCAGAAGATCCGCATCAACGATGTGTCATAGAGCGATTAACGGCGATTCATGGGCTTGTCGAGCATGGATCAGCTAATACCGCAGATCTGAATAAACGTTTTGATCTGGATGCCTTGGCTGACGTGCTACATAAAACTAGTCAGCATATTTCTAAACTGTTTTCAGAATTGAAAGCATTCGATAAAGATCGCTTGGCCTACTCATTGGTGGAAAACTATGAGCTGATCCATCTGGAGCATGAACGGCGCATTTCTTATATTACTGGACTCGTAAAGGATGCGCCGCTTACAGTGGAAGCGATTGCTCGGTTTTACAAAGAAAATGCTTGGCGACGACAAGCATCTTGTCAGCACGCCATTTTTTTATATAACAAGAAGTTATATCACTATGATAACCGAAATCCTGCCGTTCCAGTTTTAACAGAAGTGACCATCAATCATGTTTTTCCTGCCGGGCTCAGTGCCGCTCAGTTAGCGGAAGAAAAAAAAGCACGGTTGGATGCTTATCAGCGATTAAAAGCAAGTGCGAACAGACTATCTAAAGATCGTCCTCATTGGGCAACACCGGATGCTCGCAAATGGATGGAGACTTTGAAATTACCTGGTGTTACTGGGGTGTATGTGGAGCGGCATACCAATCTTGCTTTGATTGTGGAGTTTTTGCCAAAAATTGTAGATCTGTTAAAAAGGGCTGAAGACGAGTGGCGCGACATGAAGAACCGAGCGGTGAGGCAAGGTGCACTGAGTGCGCTCTTGATAATTGGGGGGCTTGCGCTGCAAACAGGTATGATGGTCATGACTCGCTATGTATTGGGAGGCACGCCGATTGCGTTGGCGAATATCATTATTGTGATGAAATTGGCGTTGATTCTGGGCGCAGTTTTTCTTGCTGTGAGCCTGGGGTTTACTTTGTATTGTTATGTTAAAGAAAACGATTTCCAACGTATGGCAGCTGACATAGCAGGTGTGCAGTACACAAAAGTGTATCCATCGCCACAAGGCCGCTTTTTTCCGGATGTATCTTTTACGGTTAATGAACCACTTATGACCTTTTTTCGAGAGCATCAAGTCGTATTGGCTACGGCTTTTCCTGGGCCATAATGTGTTCTTATTTAAAAAGCAATTGATAATCATTCTCATTTGAGATAGCATACGCAAAAAATAATTTCTTGTATATAAAACGTCAAGAGAGTAAAAAGCGTCTTATTTTATAAGAAACCTGTTTTAGCGAGGATGTTGTACATGCCTTATCCTACTTATGATCGATGGAAACCTGTTGTCATAAAAGTATCTGCCTGGGTGTTGGCCATCAGTGCCAGTATGATTTTAGGGTTACTTAGTTTTAGCGGTATGTTGGCTATTTGCCCAGCGTTGACTTTGGCGTACGCTGCGTTCCTCTTTGCCATCGTGATCGAAGGAGAAATTTATCTTCAAAGTACTCTAAGTGCGCTCTTTAAATTAACGGACCCTAAAGCCTACGAACATCAATTATCTGCGCTATATATATTAGAGAAAATGGTGGATTTCGATAAAAATCGCGATCTGTTATTGATGCGTGAACCCAATGATGAAGATAAAAAGCAGGTATGTGATCACAATCAAGTACTGATTATTCGTAAAGATGATCATGTTGAAATAGGGTTTCGTAACCAGCTTGGCGAGTATGAACAAAAAGAGGTGGCTGCAGAGCACAGTGGTTTTTTAAAGCATTATTCTCCGGAAGAACAGTTTATAGAAGTTCCGGAACATCATGAGCATATTCAAGGGATTTTACAGCGTTGGGATTCGGCGTTTTCTGCTAGACCTCAACAGCAGTATCCCTTATTTATGAAGGCGTATGTGTCACAATGTCAATATGTGCGGAGATTGAATTGTTATTCGCACACGCAGCCTGCTAATGAGGAAAGCCAAAAAGAATTAGCGACTATGACGGCGCATTTGAAAAAGCTGGATGATGACATTTCTGATGAATTGTTTCATGGTTCGCAAGGGCGCGTGGCGCAATCAGCGGATCCCTATTTTTCTTTTGATTGGCAAGCAACAAAAACATCGGATACTAAGCGAGCAACAAAAAAATCGTATGATTTGAATTTTGAAACGATGACTTTCCAGCCTAAGTCTGTATTACGGGGGATGACGGCTTTTAATAGACCTACATCTCAAATTGAGATAGTGGGCGCGGAGGCATATAGCAAAAAGCCGATAGATTTTAAGGATACATTAAAAGAAGTAGCAGAGAATGATCCTTTTTTGACGCAATTGGGTGATAAGACTTATGAGTTTCATCATCGCAAATTGGCACAATGGATCAGCGCGGATCGCGATGTTTGGAAAAGAAAATTAGCCAAGCATACGCTCCATTCACGTTTGGCATTTGTGGTGAGTGCTTTTTCTGGCTTGATTATGGGGATAGGGACGACTTACCTCATTATGGAGTCCATGGCGGCGATTCCGTTGTTGGCTGCGATTCCATTGAGCTTTTTTCCGCCAGTGATTGGGCCTTTGGCATTGATAGCGGGTGTTGCGTATGGGTTGTTGATTTATAATTCTCTGACTGACATCTTATTGGATGATCCTTTCAAAAAGTTTTTTGATAGAGTGCGTTCCAATATGCACTATGAGAATATGACCTTAAAAAAAGGCTTGATGTTGGGTCTGAGTCTCTTATTATTTTTGGTCACTATTTTTCTCACGATTTGCACCGCAGGCACGTGGTTGACGGTTTTTCATAAAACCAAGCCGCTGTTTACGTGGATCAGCCATATTCCTAATATATTGTTAAATGTCATTATCCCCATTTTGATTGGTATTTCAGTGTTGCCATTTTCTGTCCAGAGTATTTCCAATACGCTGGAGAATCTAGAAGGCAATCCCACATTGGATACGATGGTCTCAGCACTTAATCCAGCTAATTGGCATGCACCAACTTGGCGTTTTCCGCGTAATTGGGCGGAAGCTTCAGCAGGGCTTTCCGAGAAAATATGGCAGCACTGGGTGCCCGATTTTCTAGGTGTGACAGCTGATGAATTTGCCAAAGAGACCCGCGAGCAACAGTACAATCCGTATCGTATTTTGTATCGGTTATTGTTTGAACCATTGCGTATATTTATTTTCATTGGTCATTTGATCAGTGCGGGTGCGACGTCGGATCAAATTCAAGGCGTGCCAGTGATTTTTTCTTTCATACTGAATTTTTTCTTTGAATGCGCCGAAGATTGGGATTGGATTTGGGGACGTGCGCATGTTAATAATATGAGTACGGCGGATTTATTGAGAGAACGCGCGCAAAAAGCGGATGATCACAATCATGATAAAAATATTCCGATGCGTATTTTAAATTTTATGTTTGAGCCGATTTTAAAGCGTGCAGCGCAATGGGATAATGATCATCGCCGCCGACCTACGGAAGGCGATAATCTCCCTATTGAAGAAGATAATGTCCCCATGCGTTATGAGCGAATCAAGCGTGGTCACCAGCCAAAAGATGCACCGACAGCAGCGCCTGAGATTCCCAGTTACCGTAAACAGAGTAATTTTAATTTATTTTTATTTAAATCAGGCGTATATGAAGCCTCTGCGCCGATACGAGATACTTGTTGCACGAATTTGCTGACAGCGAGAGTGTAGTTTGACAGGTGAGGGATTTTTATATACCCAATAAACTTCAAAAATAGCATTTTGGAGTTTATTGGGTATAGGTAGGGGTAGACATGCGGGGCTCATATTCTTATCTTTTTTATGAAACACGCCCCCCTTCTCCCTAGCCCTCTCCCGCGCTCAACTCTTGTTTTGTGTGCTTCTGTCGCGGGAGAGGGCTGATGTATCCCCTCATAATTTTTTGATAGAAAGT
>CAISKC010000526.1 GCA_903885895.1 uncultured Legionella sp. | reverse complement strand
AGTCTGTGTCTTGTTCTTTTACTGGATGGGTATAGAGTGGTTCGCCTTGACCAATTTCGTTATAAATCCATTCAGAATCTTCACCAATGTTGCTTACGCATAGGTTTCTCCACGCTACTGGTTTATTTGCGTTCATCTTTTTCCTTTCTCCAAGCCAAAGTATCTTGCTCCAGTATCAGCCAATCAATAAGTTGCTTTAATACTTGCTGTTTATAGTCAATCTCAGTTAACCATTTTTCTTTTTTTAATGCTTCTATTTCAAGTGCTTGCTGTTTAACAATACTTTCTGCAAGCCCAAATTGACGAAGCATATTAACGCACTCGTCTACATATTCCCAATCTGCTTTAGTAAAGCAAGCCTGTAGTTCATCGGCTAATTCATTTGCGTTCATGGCATTAACTCTTTCGGTGGGCGGTCGTCACCTTCGGGGTAAGTCTTAGCGTACAGCGTTAGCATTCTTAAGTTACACATAGCGTGAGCTAAATGAGGTTGTCCTGATTCAGCATCTATTTCTTCGCCTCGTTGCCAAGCCGCCAAGTGTCGCATAGCACAAGCATAGGGGACAGACCAAGGCATTCCTTTAGCCCAGTTCCATGCCGCATATTTAGCTTTGCCATACATCCATACTCTTGCTTCATCTTCAAGTGTAAAAAGTGGAATCAAACTAAGGTCTGCTTTGTTGTCGTTGTAGCGTGCGCCTGACCCTTTTTCGCTACTATTTACATCACCAACACTCATATTAAAGCCTCTTCAAAGGTTGATAAATCTATTGATTTCTTTTTCGAACGTATTATCTTGAACGTCCACCCATGTCTCCCACTTACGATTTGGCGTGCTTCTTCTTGCCTTGAGACCGTTCGCATCAACTCTTGGTTCTCGTCGTATATTAGGTACATCACTAAAGCTTTCTAAGTTTTTAAATTTAGGTATGAATAAAGGTAAATGTTTAAGAGCTTCATCTACTATCTCTTCCAAACGCAGCTTACGCATCCTAGTCACGTTTAGTTCTCCTTTTAGGTTTAGCTGCAACAATACCTACTTCTTGTTTAGGTTCCGCTTTGCGTGCTTCTAACATTGCATCAGCGGCGGCATAGCATTGTCTTGCGCCTTCTTCATCTAGCCCAATACCTTTCATAAATAAGCCGACCATAGCAAACATCGCAAAGCAATCTCTTAGATCATTCTCATTCATCTTTTTGTGCCTTACGCTTTAAAGCATGGTTTTCTATAAGAAGGTCGTTAATCATTTTAAGGTGCTCATCATGACGATCACTCATAACTTTAACAATTCGCTCAAACTTATGCTTCCATGAGTCCATTTCGCTTATTAAAATCTTAGCGTTATACCAAACATAATCCTCAGTAATACCCTCAACTGTCAAGCTATCTTTTAACTCAAATTTATTTTTGATTTCGTCGTTCATCTGTACTGCCCCTTTCCGTTATGTTCGCAAGTCATTACTTTGCAATAGTTCTTGCAAGTAAAATTCTGTTTAGGGTTCCAAACCCCTGTCTTATGCGCATTTGCAAGGCGGTCGGTTTCTTCAATCCAACGCAACCAAAACAACGGCGCATCATCTGCACTATATTTAGCTTTAACAAAATCTTCACACACTACAAATGCTAGCCCAGCTTTTACTTTAGTAACTTGGGGGAAGTGCTTAAATACAGCTAATGCCATTAGTTCCAACTGCTTAGTATCAGCATACTTACTTGATGCACCAGTCTTATAGTCGATAACACTAGCAACATCTTTATCAACAATAATTAAATCTCCTACACCTCTAAACCAAACATTTTTATCAAAAAACCCGCATGGTTCTAGCTTTTTAGTTAAGCCCATCTTATACTCAACAAGTTTTTCCCCCGGCATTGCTTCAAGTATCTTAAGAACTGGCTCGATAAATTTATATTTCTCAGGGATTGGAGTCCCTTTACCGATATAGTCTTCCGCTGCTTGATGTACTTCCTTCCCGAACATAATAGCTTCGGTAGGTGGTTCTTGTATATCCTTGATTACCCTTAAGTGGTAATACTTACGAGGGCATTGCTGGAATAATCCAAGAGACGAGTATGACCAAGTAAAGTCCATTAATATTCCCACTCATTTATAGTAGCGTTCATTTTTTGGTAGCTTTATTTTTAGCGGTTGATCTAGCTCGTTTAATAGCAACTGGGCTATCTTTCTCGGGTCTAACTCGGTACTCATCAATCGCTGCGGTAAGCAGAGCAACGATACCCCACTGTACAAGCGTTTCGAGACCTTGCTTGCTAAATGTAACTTGAGCGTCGGCTGAGCCATCTTTATTTTCCTTAATTATCTGTACTGAAATACCGAGCGTGTCCTCAACTGTTGTTTTCTTTTTCGGCGCTAGCTTTGGTTTTAGTTTTGCCATCGTTAAAACTCCCATGTTTTCTTAATAGTTATTTCTTGCCCATCGTTGTCAGCTTCTACATCAATCTCAACCTCAGGTTTCTTTTCTTCTTTCTTGCCAAAAATTTCATCCCAGCTTTTATCAAACTGTTCCATCGGTACTGTTAATGAGCGTTTCAAATCCCCTTTACCACCATCTCTCATACATTTCTCCTTAGTTCTTTTAAACCCCAATCCTCAATAGCTTTTTTCTTACTGCAATCACCATAAGTTTTGCCAACTCCAAGTTCGCAAGTAAGAGGTAAAGTCTTAGCCCAATCAGGTTTCCATTTCATACACTCATCAATATAGAGCATCGCTTCGTCCTGTTCCTCTTCTTTAACAACCGCCAGCACTGCATCGTGTACAGTTAAAACCACTCTGTATTTCTTTGCTATCCTAAGCATTTGCTCACCTATGATGCACCGAGCCACAGCTTGGCAAACGTTCTCTACTACTTTACCGCCATAAATCTTAATGCGACCACGACGGCTTTTATATGTGTAACCTTCATCATCTGCTTGAAGGTCAGGATAGTTTAGGTGTAACCCGCTAGGTAATAAAAAACCTGCCTCCGTAATGGATAGTGCTTGCGGCTGATGCCCAACTGTTGTCGTTTTACCAAGTCTAAGGGCTTCAAGCGCACTATTAGCTTCTTTCCACAATCGGGGAATATGGGGGTAGGTTTGCCTATAGACGGCAATGATTCGAGACGCTTCCTCATCCGCAATTTCCACGCCAAAAGTTTTGAGTTGGATACCGAACTTTGTATGTCCCATTCCGTAGCCCGCACCAAGAATCGTCGTTTTACCAACAAACCTTTCGCCAGCATCAATTTCCGTTTCAGCTTTCCCATAGATTGCCGACGCCATAATCTTGTAGACATCTTCTTTCCTTTCAAAGGCATCTACGAGGTCGTTCTGACCTGAGAGCCATGCAACAGTCCTAGCCTCAATCTGAGAGGAGTCGGCGTCAATTAAAACAAATCCTTTAGGGGCAACAATAGCATCTTTGAGAAGAGATTTACGAGGTAAGTTCTGAAGGTTGAGCTTATCGTCCCCTCCCCAACGACCAGTATGAGCAGCGTAATAACGCAGAGGAACAGGCATCTTTCCCCGCAACGAAATGTTGATGAAGCGTTGAGTGCGGGTTTCTTCCAATGTGGACTTAGTCCCAAGTCTTGCCGCAACGATTGCTTGGACTCGTAAGTCGGGGTGTTCTGCAAGGGCTTTGAATTCTTCATCTGTTTTAGCAAACGCATAAGTTACCTTCCCTGTTGTTGGGCTTTCCTTCATTGGTGGTTCTACGCCCATACTAATAAGTAGTTCAGCCAATTTAATATTGGACATAAGTGTTTCTTTGTTCGCCATGCAAGCATCGAGGAGTTTTTCTTTGCGTGCTTGGACTTGCATTAGGTGTTGCTCTAGCAATATAGTGTTTAGTTGTAGCGTAGGTTCAGAAAACATTTTGGTTGTGAGGCTAATGAGTTGTAGTTCCGATTTTGAAAACCGTTGTACAAGAATCATAAATAGCTTATAGGTTAATTCCACGTCATTAATGCAATATTTGCCATATGCAGTAAGCTCACTAGAAGTAAAATCTGCCCTTCTTTTACCAAGTGCGTCAAGGACTTCTGTTCCTTTTGCTCCAAGATTATATCGCCCCACAAGCTTAGCAAGGGAGTTTCCAGCTTCGAGACCATCTGTTGCACGAGCCATCGCAAGCGTGTCAAGCCAAGCCATTGGTTTAATACCAAACCCCCAAGTAAGGATAGCGGAATCAAACACAGCATTATGGGCAAGAGCAAAAGAGCTACCCCAATCGTATTTATTAAGGAAATCAGAGATTTCGCCGTAAGTCCCGCTAAACCAAACTGCTTCATTATCATTCTCCTTTACTGATACACCAATTACTTCAAATAAATCGGAACGGACATACTCCTCTGTCGTGGACTTCGTTAAGCTAAAGTCACGGCTATAGAAAGTCTCAAAGTCGATTGTGAGGATATTCATAGGTAGTTAAATAATCTTCCGAATAGGGTTTTATGTTCTTTGGCTTTTTGTTTTTGGATGTAATCGACGTGGGCTTTTAAATGTTCTATCGTTGACTCATCTAGGGTTTGATTGCCTATGGTTAAAGAAGCAGCTAACGGCTCTCTAGCCTCCCAAGTTACATTGCCGCCTATTCCATTAGCATATAGCCCTTGGGTCTGACCAACCGAAGCCATACCTTTCACCCGATAATGATTGATTACGTCCTCCAAACTCGACTTTTTTGGGTCAATAAGTTCCTCCATTACTTGCTCAGTAAAGCGTTGTTGCATGATTTTATCTATGCCCCCATTAAGAGCCTCACGGTCTTCTGTGCTCAAGTGCGTAATATAGGCATGTATCAAATGAGACCATTTATTTGAAGACCCGTTGTCTGTCCAAAACTCCTCGGGGTTAGTCTTCATGCGCTCTAGTAGCATAGCTACGCCATCATTCATAATTTTTCCATAGTGGCTAATGTACTGTCGTTGGGAACTGGCTCGAAAGTCCCGAAGTAGGACTCAAAGAACTCTATGTTTTCTTCGTTCGCT
>CAISKC010000525.1 GCA_903885895.1 uncultured Legionella sp. | reverse complement strand
CTTGATTTAGATGCTTGGGTAGACGATTATAAGCGGTGTAGTGGTCGTCCCGCGGCAAATGAGCAAAGGAGGAAAGAGACATGGGACGAAAACGAACGCCAGGGCTTTATAAACGCAGTGATGCGTGGCACATTGATAAAACGGTCTTCGGCCAACGACTTTGCGAAAGCACTGGCACTGGCCAGCTCGAAGAGGCAGAAAAATACTTAGCAAGACGTCTCGAAGAAGTGAGACAGGCAAGTGTATATGGTGTGCGACTTAAACGGACGTTCATGGAAGCAGCCACAAAATTTTTGATGGAAAATCAGCACAAGCGGAGTTTATGTGCGGATGCTGGCAGGTTAAGAGTGCTAGTGAAATACATTGGAAATATGCCATTAGAGTCTATTCATATGGGAACCTTGCAACCTTTTATCGAAGGACGCAGGAGAGAGGAAATTAAAACCAGGACGATCAATCATGGATTACAGGTTGTTCGCCGTATTTTAAATCTTGCTTTCAGTGAATGGGTCGATGAGTATGGCTTAACATGGTTAGCTAATGCACCTAAGATCAAGCTTCTGCCTGAACATGATTTGCGTAAGCCATATCCTTTGAATTGGGATGAGCAACGCAGACTGTTTGATGAGTTGCCTCCGCATTTGGAGCGCATGGCTCTGTTTGCTGTTAACACAGGATGTAGAGACCAAGAGATTTGTAACTTACGCTGGGATTGGGAAGTTAAAATTCCAGAGTTGCCTCAACTTTTGGTATTCATTATCCCAGCCATGTTAGTTAAAAATGGTGATGATCGGTTGGTGGTTTGTAATGATACAGCACGTATGGCTGTTGAAAGTGAGAGAGGAAAGCATTTAATAAATGTTTTTACCTACATGAATAAACCACTGGCGCGAATGAATGCAACTGCATGGTGAAATGCTAGAGCAAGTGTAGGATTGGAACATGTTCGTGTTCATGATTTAAAGCATACGTTTGGTCGAAGGTTAAGAGCAGTAGGGGTAAGCTTTGAAGATAGACAAGATCTGTTAGGTCATCGTTCAGGGCGAATTACGATGCATTATTCTTCAGCTGAAGTGCAAAATCTTTATAATGCAGCTAAAAAAGTGGATGAAAGACAGCAAAGCGGTATAGTACTGACTATGTTACGCACCCTAAACATTAGAGAAGTTAAAGATAAAAATAATGTGCGGAAGGTTGTTTCATTGTGAGGATTTGTACCTAGGTCCCGCAAAATTCCCGCAAGGGGTTTTTGAAGGATCTGAAATTCGGTTGTAAGTTATTGATTTATATGGTGGCCAGACCTGGAATCGAACCAGGGACACAAGGATTTTCAATCCTTTGCTCTACCGACTGAGCTATCTGGCCAACAAGGTGCTATTAAACGATGAGAATCGTTTTGAGTCAAGAGATTAGGCTCAATTTTCTCTGATTTTTTCTGGTTTAAACCCATCGGGTGCCTCTGAGCCGGCGCCAAAGAAGTATTTTTCCATTTCGTTGCGCAAAAATTCTCTTGCTTGTGGATCTATTAATGTCAAACGATACTCATTAATGAGCATCGTTTGATGTCCTAACCACATGGTCCAAGCTTCTTTGGAGACTTGTTGATAAATTTTCTCTCCAAGTTTTCCAGGAAAAGGCTGTGCGCCTAAGCGTGCGCCTTCTTTTTGTAATTTGATGCAAAATACAGTAGGACTCATAGTCAACTTTCATCATTCAAAATGAACTATAGTCTACCAACTTTCATTTCAATTGGATAGCCTTGTAGTCGTAACCATATGGCATCCAGTTGATTAAATGATACTTTCTGGTCATCAATTTCACCTGTAGCAGGGGCTGTATGATGAGCAAGCGCTCGTTCTAATGTTACAAATTGATATCCATTATCTTGGTACATTTTAATCAGGTCCCCAAGGCAATGTGAATTGAGTAAATTGGCGTGAATTAAGAGGATCTGTACACTAGAACCATCTTTGGAATTTTTTTCCGCATTTAAAGTTTGTTTCCAAATATAACTCAGATATTGTTGTTTGATTTTGGAGATGTATTGGTCACGGACTCTCCAAGGAATGTGTAAAAACTTTTCGTTGAATTGATAGTCTTTGCTATCTATTGTTACAGGAGCAATCGTATACTGATTTTCTACTAAGTAATTTTGTACCGCTTGTTTGGTTGCGCCGCGACCTTCCGCTAAATAAGGATAACGGAAGAATTTGGGTTGCGTCATAACGGGTGCCAGAATTTTATCTGCTTTGGCTATTTCAGCAATGTAACGTTCGGCAGATACGTGATTTAAATTGGCATGTGAGTAGGTATGATTGCCTAAAGCAAAGCCTGCGTTCCGAAATGCTTCTAGTAATTCCCATTGACCCGATGCAATCGAATTGGCGATGATAAAACCTGTTGCCGGAATATGTGCATCAACCAAATAGTTCAGAATGCTGGTAAACCGATCATGAGCGCGTACTAAATTACCTTTTGATGCGTTACCAGTCCCAACAAACGGCAAATCATCAATCGTTAAAGCGATCTCTTTGCTTTGAGCAATAGCATTGTGAATAAATAGATTTGTTAATAATAATACTAATACTGAGAGTTTTAAAATTTTTGTGCTCATGATGGTAT
>CAISKC010000524.1 GCA_903885895.1 uncultured Legionella sp. | reverse complement strand
TGAAAATAAGCTGAATCATCGGCCAAGAAAAGTGCTACAATACAGAACACCATTTGAGGTCTTCTATGCGGAGACTCACTCTACCGAGGGTGTTGCACTTCAATGTTGAAAGGGCGAAATCATTCATCTGTAAAAATTGGGTAAATAATTTATTTTCTTGCAAAATCTATAAATATGCTACGATTTAATTGAGGGGAATTTGGGTCATTTTTGATTGATCATGATCTAATTTCAAATACAAGTCTAGAAAGCCATTAAGAGGATAAACAATGAAGCTATATTGCGCGGTTTCCAAATTGGCGAAAATAGGGGTTTTTATATCAATGGTCATTGCCTCATCGCTCGTTGGAGCAACAAAGACGCCTACTTTTTGTGACGACAGCAAATGCCGTTGTTTGAAAAATGAATTAACCGGAGCTTACGTGGCTAGAGGGGATTGCTGGATACAAGACACGGATACTGGCGCGTCGTGTGTAGTGGGGGCCAAACCGCTTCCGTATCTTGGGGACTGCAGTTGCTCTGAGAAAGGGGTAGCTACTTGCTGTATTAAAGGGACACTTACTTGCGCGCCGCCAGAGAACGGATGATTTGCTATGAAACATCCACGTCCGCACGGTTGTGGCTTGTATAATTGGGTGTCATATGAGGAGAGTGTGGCGCTATTGTGTGGGTTGCATCACTTTGAAACTCTGGCACAAGATGTTTGAGTAAATTGAGTAGAGATGCTTCCTGGTGATGTTGGCAGGCTTGATGAATCCGATTCATAGTGAGGGTTAATTCGTCCCAATTGATTTTTCGAAATCTGGCTTTAAATAATTTTTCATGTTCCGTGGGAACAAGATGTTCTGAGGCGTGGAAAAGTTCTTCGAATAGTTTTTCACCTGGACGTAGCCCGATGAATTTTATTTGCACATCTTTCCCCGGAACTTTGCCCGCAAGGCGAATAATTTGTTCGGCTAAGTACATAATTTTAATTGGTTCGCCCATATCTAAAACAAAAATTTCTCCCCCTGATCCATTGGCCATGGCTTGCAAAATTAATTGGCTGGCTTCTGGAATGGTCATGAAATAACGTTCCATATTAGGATGGGTGACGGTTAAAGGACCACCGGCTTCTAGTTGTTTTTGAAATAGTGGGACAACGGAACCTACTGAGCCAAGAACATTGCCAAAGCGTACTGTAATAAATTGAGTCGCCACTCTGGGGTCCAAGTTTTGGCAGTAAATTTCTGCTATACGTTTGGTGGTACCCATAATATTGGTAGGGTTCACAGCTTTATCACTAGAGATCAGGATAAACTTTTCTACACCGGCTGCAATACTGGCTTCCGCAACGATTTGAGTACCTATCACATTATTATACACAGCTGAACGTAGTTGATGTTCTAAGATGGGAACATGTTTGTACGCAGCAGCATGAAAGACGATACTAGGCTTTTCTTGTTCGAATACCATTTTTATCGCAATGGGATCTGTGATGGAAATCAAGGCTGTGATTATGTGGATATGAGGAAACTCTTGGCTTAAGTCTTGATGAGCTTGATAGAGGTTGTATTCTGAATGATCGAGCAAAATGATTTTACTTGGTTGTAAATGCATGATTTGTCGGCATAGCTCGGAACCAATAGAACCTCCTGCTCCCGTGACTAAGATGCAATGCTTTTGAATGGCCGTCGCTATTTGATCCCATGCCAAACTCACTTGGTCGCGTCCCAGAAGATCATCAATATTAACTTTGCGCAAGGCATTCACATCGATCTGGCCTGAAGCAAAGGCTTGGAGGCTAGGTAAGGTTCGAAAGGGGCGCCCACAGGCTTCGCATTTGTCTACGATGCGGCGCATGTCGGCAGAATTAGCAGAGGGAATGGCAATAAATAGGAGATCAATCTGAAATTTGTGTGCTAATTCAGGGAGTTGTTCCAAGGTCCCTAATACGGGTACGCCATGTAATTCCAGACCTTGCTTAGATTTATCGTCATCGATAAAGCCCAAAGTAGAATAGGTGCTGGTACGTTTGAGATCCCGTACCAATCCAGCCCCAGCATGCCCAGCACCGACAATGAAGATCCGTTGCGTATTGTCATCGGGCTTGCAGAAATAACCGCGTTTCTCTTCTGCCCAATAACGAAAAATCAGACGACCTCCACAGAGTAACGCTGTGAGAATTAGGCAATATAAAGGTAAGACTCTGCGAGGGACCACTTCAAAAATAGCAATAAAATACATGAGAGGTCCCGAGACCAGGACAGAAACAACGGTGGCTTGCATCACACGAATCACATCATTTAAAGAAGCGTAATGCCACAATCCGCGATAGACTTTAAATTTGAAATAACAAATAATTTGTCCAGTGATTAAAATGGACAAGGCGGTTAAGGCATCTTTGGCTAATAAATGAGAGATGATGCCATCCGACGCATATTTTAACCAATAAACAATGATCCAAGCAAACGGCATGGCCAACATATCAAAAGCAATAAAGGGTAGTTTGGAGAGATTTTTTTCAAAAAAAGAACTCATTTTGAACATATTTTTCGCACTTTTATAAATATCCTGCTTTGATGGCTTGAGTCTATCAATCCATTTAGGGGATTACAACATTAAAATACTTGCTTGATGTCTTGATATTCGCTATTGTCCCTAAGATAGGGATATTTAATTTGAAGATGGATTTTCATATGAAAATAAATACACTATGTATTTTTGGTACTTGTCCCGAAGCTATCAAAATTGCACCTGTTATCAAGCACTTAGAGTATGATCCGCGGTTTAATAATCAAATTTGTGTGATAAGACATCATGTGGATATGATGCAATCTATCTTTGATCAATTTCATATTACGCCGGATTATGATTGGGATATCATGGTTGCCAATCAAGATGTTGCGCGGCTTACGGCTAAAATATTACTGAAATTAACAGAATTTTTTGAACAGCATCGACCTGATTATGTATTAGTGCATGGCGACACGGCTACGACACTGACTGCCGCGATTTCTGCGCACTATTTTCATATACCGATCGTGCATATTGAAGCTGGCTTACGGACCAAAGATAACGATTGCTCCTGGTCAGAAGAGGCGAATCGAAAATTAGTAGGTGACGTGGCTAATGTGCATTTGGCGCCGACTTTTTTAGCTCGCCAGAATTTGTTACGCGAAGGCATCGCGAGCGACGCTATTTACGTGACGGGTAGTACAGTGATTGATGCGCTATTTGATACTTTATCTTATATTCGCCAGCATGCGTCCATTCATGGACAATTGCGCCAACGTTTTTCTTATCTGAATCCAGCTCGTAAGATGATTTTAGTCACAGGCCAGCGCCGCGAAAATTTTGGTCAAGGATTACAAGATATTTGCCAGGCTTTACGTGAGATTGCGCAGAGATTTCCAGAGGTAGACATTGTCTATCCGGTTGCCCGCGATCCCAACGTACATCAGCCGGTGCATGCTTGTTTAGGGGATGTGAAGAATATTTTTCTGATTGAACCTACTGATTACATCTCCTTTGTACATTTGATGCAAACCAGTTATTTGGTCATTACCGATTCGGGTGCTATTCAAGAAGAGGCGCCTTCATTAGATAAACCGGTATTGGTGATGCGTACGAAGACGGATCGGCCTGAAGCGGTGGAAGCCGGTACGGTGAAACTTGTTGGAACCGATGTGGAACAGATTGTATATGAAACGACACGTTTATTAAAAAACCAAAGTTATTATCAACAAATGAGTCAAGCAGTGAATCCTTATGGGGATGGTAAAGCCGCGTCACGCATTGTAGAAATATTAGTGAAACACTTTACTAAAAATGCTGTGAACAATGAGAAGAATGCTTATCGAGTAGTGAGCTTAGTTCCTGGCGCTTAACATATCTTCCATTGAGCATTGTTACAAACTTACTTAATGGTACCGAGGGTCGGAATCGAACCGACACGGTGTCACCACCACCGGATTTTGAATCCGGCGCGTCTACCAATTCCGCCACCCCGGCACAGGAATTGAGGCTATTATAACAAAGAATTTTTTTGTTACAACATATTTATGGTGCGCATCCGATTCAGCGCAATATAAATTTAGGGGCTTTCTGTAATCATAATCATTTTTTGCAGCGCTTTTTTGGCATTATCGATGACCCAATTTTGATCTTGAGTCTGTAAACGTTGGCGAATGCCAGTAAATTCAGAGACCACATCACCGGCTCGGATATTGTTATAGTCCATGGTTTTGCCTTGGCGAAGGAGGTCGACTAAGCCGATTAAATGAGGGGGATCGTTCCGGGACATGGTAGCACAACCGCAGCCGACGCCCATGAGCCCAGGTTCTTGGGGTGCTTCAGCTAAATTAACGACTTGGATACCTAATGGTCGGCAGTATTGTTTTAAGTTTTCTACCATATGATTTTCAGTGGCGATAGCATATTGTCGGGTTTGTGCCCGATCATGGACGACGTAATCCCAAATAAAGGCTGTCGATCCTGCATGTTGTACGCTTTTGATGACTTCTAGCCGGCACTCAGGGTGGGCAATCGTTGTATAGCCTTGTTGTTGCCAATATTCACACATACTCGCTTTGAAATGCGTATGCACGGCGCATTCGCTGCCAAATAATACCAATTCAGCTCGATCGAATTGCGCGATAGTGGTCTTGTCTTGCTGTTCTAAACTATATTGTGCGCCAGCGGTACCACCTGGCCAATAAGCGAGATCATGGATGCCAAGCCAATGTGCCACATTTTCTCCCATGTGTTGATCTGGGATGAATAAGATTTTTTTCTTTTGAGTGCGTGCCCATTGCATGATTTTTTTGACATTGGAACTGGTACAGACGGCGCCACCTTGCGCACCAGTCATGGCCTTGACTCGGCCAGATGTATTCATATAACAAACAGGTAAGACGTTCTCTTGACCATAACGTGCATTTAAATCCAAGATGGCAGGTTCTACCATAAAATCCTTGGCCAAGATCTCCATCGTACAGCCAGAGCGTGGATTGGTAATATAAACTTGTTGTGTCTCATGCGCCAGAATACGAATCGATTCTGCCATAAAATGGACCGCTGATTCGATGATCACCGATTTTTCTGGATGACGTGCTGCCATCAAAGCCAATTGATAAGAATCGCCAACTTGTCCGCCAAATTGCTCTACCAAACGAACAATATCACCGCCCATATAGTAGTGTGCTAGTAAGAGCAATTGATCGCCAAAATGATCTTTGGCTTTGTTCATATACGGCGTCATCCATGCAAGCACGGTGGTTAATTTGCGATCCGGGAGAGCTTGGTAGGCTTCTGCATACGGTATAAATTCAGGTTGATACCAATCCAATGGATAATCAGATTGACAGATAGTCATATCGGACGTGATGCGATGCATGGAGGTTTGAGGTGTATAATCGGTGCTGGATTTAAACATCATAAGTCTCTAGGTAAAAAAGGCATGGAGTGGGGTACTCATTTGTGCAATGCTTTCACGTGCTTGCGCTTGTTTGTGTGGGAAGTCTTCACGATAATGTCCACCCCGAGATTCGCGTCGCGATAATGCAGCGCTGACAATTAACTCCGCGTTTAAAATGATATTCCGTAATTCGATAAAATCTCGGGTAATGCGGTTTTTCCAATAATATTCTTCGATGATGGTGCGGCGTTGAGTAACCAGTCCCAATAAATCTTGCAGTCCGGCTTCGGTACGTACAATCCCAGCATACGACGTCATTTCACCACGCAATCCTAGCCAGTGTGCATTAATTTGGCTGGCACGGCGGGGATTGTTTTCATTACCAGATTGCCAATTAGAAATATGACGCGCATGATCGATGGGATCAGCAAGATCTTTGGTTGAGGCTGCCGCGGCGTAAGAGGCCATGACCACTGCTTCGAGTAAAGAATTGGAAGCGAGGCGATTGGCACCATGTAAACCGGTAAAGGCTACTTCACCAATGGCGTACAAACGTTTCAAATCAGTATGGCCATGGATGTCCGTTAAGATGCCGCCACATTGATAATGCGCGGCTGGGACAACTGGAATCAAGTCTTGGCTCATATCGATACCAATACTCAGTAATGTCTGAAAAATCTGTGGGAAACGCTTTTGTAAAAATGCGCGTGGTTGATGTCGAATGTCTAAATAGACATAATCATGATCGCTTTGCTCTATCTCAGTAAAAATAGCACGCGCCACCACATCACGCGTTGCGAGTTCTTGTTGTTCCGGTGCGTAACGGGGCATAAATCTTTCTTCTGTATCGGGATGACGAAGGATGGCACCTTCACCGCGGACTGCCTCGGATATAAGAAAATTATGGATACTGTGATGATAGAGCAATGTGGGGTGAAATTGATAAAACTCCATATTACCAACGCGTGCACCCGCTCGGTAAGCCATAGCAACGCCATCTCCGGTAGCAATCATAGGATTGGACGTATAACGATACGTTTTGCCGGCACCACCGGTAGCCAACACCACACAACGGGCTAATAGGGTATGAATTTTTTGAGTGGAGGACTCTAAAACATAAGCGCCTAACACTTCGCCTTGATTGGTCACACAATGTGGGTGGTAATGGGTGATTAAATTCACTGCAATATGGTCTTCAAACAAAGTGATTTGTGGATGCTGTCTGATAAAGGCGAGTAAGAGTGTCATGACAGTTGCACCCGTTTTATCGCCACAATGATAAATTCTGCGATGCGAATGCCCGCCTTCTTGAGCTAAACTGTAACCAGATGACGTTTTTTGAAAAGGAATTGTGTACGCTTCGAGCTGAGCAATAGCAGCGGGTCCTTGGTGAATGATGGCTTCGACTGCAGGTTTATAGCATAAACCATCTCCTGCGCGCAGTGTGTCTGCAACATGCGATGCAATGGAGTCATTTTCTAATGAAACAGCAGCAATCCCACCTTGTGCATACCAGCTATTGCATTCTTCAGCAGCGATTTTACTCAACAACGCAATTCGAATCTTAGGCAGGCGCTCTAATAGCTGGGCGCAATAATGGAGTCCGGCTAATCCAGAACCGATCACTAAGACATCATAGTCTAAAGCTTGCCCCTGTTGTGAAGGTATTTTAGTCATGAAAATGCTTTCACCAAGACATGCGCTAAGCCGGTATATTGATTTGGCGTCAGGTTGAGCAGGCGTTCTTTATCAGCTTGAGGAATGTTTAAATGCTGGATGAACGTTACTAGTTTTTCTTGATCAATACCTTGTCCGCGTGTCAAATCCTTCATTTGCTCATAAGCTTTTGGAATATGATAACGCCGCATGACAGTTTGAATGGCTTCTGAGATCACATTCCAATTGGCATCCAAGTCTGCTTGTAAAGCGGGTTGATTGATTTGTAATTTGTCATTACCTTGCGCAAGCGATTGATAAGCGATGAGTGCATAAGCAAATGCCACACCTATATTGCGCATGACAGTGGAGTCTGATAAATCACGTTGTAGGCGTGAGCGTGGTAATTTGTCTGCAAAATGCTGAAATAGTGTATTGGATAAGCCTAAATTGCCTTCTGCATTTTCAAAATCGATAGGATTGACTTTGTGCGGCATGGTGGAAGAGCCCACTTCTTCTGCAATGGTTTTTTGCTTGAAGTATCCCAAAGAAATGTAGTGCCAGATATCACAAGTATAATCCAAGAGAATGGTATGAATACGGATCATCAAATGAGAAATTTCTGCAATACCGTCATGGGGTTCAATCTGAGTGGTATATGGATTGAATGACAAGCCTAATGAGGTAATAAAGTGAGTGCAATGTTTGCGCCAGTCAATCTCTGGGTACGCAATGACGTGCGCATTATAATTTCCCACGGCGCCATTAAATTTTGCCGAAATCAGCATTTCTACTAATTGTTGCATAGGGCGTTTTAAACGTGCCGCATAATTGATGAGTTCTTTACCGATGGTAGTGGGGGTGGCTGGTTGGCCATGAGTGCGCGACAACATAGGCAAATCCCCATATTGTTTTCCCAATAGTGTGATTCCCCCAATAATTTCTGCCAAAGTAGGTTGAATCACTTTGGCGATGGCCTCTTTGATCATCAAGGCATACGCTACATTATTAATATCTTCAGACGTGCATGCGAAATGAATAAAAGGACTTAAGTCACTCACCAGTGCGGAATGTTCTAATTTATCTCGGAGATAATATTCGATGGCTTTGACGTCATGATTGGTTTGTTTTTCATAAGCTTTGACTTTCAGCGCTTCGTGTTCATCAAATTGTTTGAGAATATTTTGCAAAAATGCGCGCGCAGTATCGTCTAAAGCAGGGACTTCTTTGATGAGCTCATTGTCAGCCAAAGATTCCAACCAACGAATTTCAACCATTAAACGATAATAAATCAGAGCGTACTCAGAAAAAAACGAACTCAGTGCCATGGTTTTTTTCAAATAACGCCCATCAATAGGGCAGATAGCATTTAATGCAGAAAGGGTCATGGCGACATCTCGATGATACACAGGGAAAATGACTGCAATTCTAACAAGACTGAGGACAATTGACAAATTCACTCTCCTTTACATGGCGTGGGATGTCGTGTGAAAGAGGATGCATTGTCAAATGATTAATAGAGGTGTGCTACTTGTTATTAAGGCTCGAAGTCCACGTACGGTGCTTAGGATTCGAGATGAAGCGTACAAGGGAGAACGGTAGCGATGTGTTGTGTGTCCTAACTTTTTGGCAATTTGGCAATATATTCAGGTAAAGAGTGTGTGGGCTTCCAACCAAGTTCGAGTTCAGCTTCATTGTTGGGTTGAAATAGTTTAAAACGCTCACCAGGTTGTGCTGGAATGAGTATATAGTCACTGCGGAACATATGAGCGACTTCGAAGATAGAGTAAGCTTCAGGATGACCAAAGATAAACTCCGAATTTTTAGGATAATCAAGTAGCTGGATTAAACCCGCGCACACATCCTCGACATGCGTAAAATAGCGCTTTTGTGTTCCAGGAGAGATGATGGTTAATGGGTTTTTTTGCCTATATTGTTTTTCAAAAATACCAATGACGGTTGCATATTCGCTATTTTCTATTTGTCCTGGCCCATAGACATTACATAAATAACCAATTCGATAGTTAAGACCAAACCATTGGGAATAATGATGAATTAACTCAGTGTTTTTTGCTTTATACCAGACATAGGGAGACAAAGTTTCATTTTTTGTATCACCAAATTTACTCGAAGAACCCGTATAAATGAGTTTAATGTGGTTTTCGCTACAATATTGAATGACGCGAAACGTCCCCATACACACAGAGTTCCATACATCTTCCAATTTAGTAAAGGAAGGACGTATGCGTGAAAACTCGCCTAAATGGAATATGACATCTGGACGAGGATAGTTTTTCATAAGCGAAACAATGTCCATGGTATGACCAATAATGGTTTCTACCCCAACATCTGTTGATGTTTGATGACTATTTTTATCCAAGCATAGGATATGACAATTTGGATAGGTAGCTTTGAGCAAACGGATCAAATGCTTGCCGACAAATCCTAATCCGCCAGTGACTAATATTTGCATCAATACCATCCGTTTATGTGCCATACTTTTAATTATACATTCAATATTGAGAGTATGTGAAACTGTGAAAATATCAATTTATGGAGCAGGGTACGTGGGACTGGTATCTGCTGCTTGTCTGGCTAAGCTTGGGCATCAAGTCGTTTGTGTTGATATCAATGAACAACGAATAGCAACGCTGATGCAAGGCGAGTGTCCGATTCATGAAAAGCAACTTCCTCAGTTATTAAAAGAACAACTAGAGTCAGGTCATTTGCTTTTTACAACAAATTTATTAGATGCCATAGAGCATGCGACCATACAGATGATTACAGTTGGGACGCCAGGTTTGCCAGATGATCAGGCTGATTTGTCGCAGATATTTACATTGACAACACAAATTGCTCAGCATGCGGATCGAGATATGTTGGTGGTGATCAAGTCAACGGTTCCGGTTGGAACAGGGCATGACATAGAAAGGCATATGAACGATGCGTTATTACGTACTGATAAACCTCATCGGATTGATGTGATTTCAAACCCTGAATTTTTGTGTGAAGGCAATGCAATCCATGATTTTTTGCATGCTGATCGTATTATTATTGGTGGTGACTTGCAGCGGATAACACCCATCATAGCGGTATACCAGACTCTGGTTGATCGAGGTGTTCCTATTCAATGTATGAGCCGAGTTTCGGCAGAGCTTACAAAATATGCGGCAAACGCAATGCTTGCTTGCAAAATCAGTTTTATAAATCAAATCAGTCAGATAGCCGATAAAATTGGCGCTAATATGGATGAAGTTCAAGCAGGTATGAGCTCAGATCATCGAATTGGGTCACATTTTTTACAAGTTGGCATGGGTTATGGTGGATCCTGCTTTCCTAAAGATGTTCGAGCGCTAGCTAAAAAGGCTCAGGTGTTACAGGTTGACAGTTGTTTATTGGATGCCATCAATAACGTTAATAATTTACAAAAAAAATGGGCCATTGATCGTTTGTTACAACATTTTAAGAACCAGTTACAAGGATTGACTATCGGTATCTGGGGTTTGGCATTCAAGCCGGGCACAGATGATATACGCGAAGCAAGCAGCATCGTAGTTATGAATGCGTTGTTGCAGTATGGCACGCAACTGCGCGTTTATGATCCCGTGGCAATGTCGAATGCTCGTCTGTGTCTTGGCGATAATCATGCGATTACCTGGTGCGATTCTGCTGATGACGTATTGTTTGATCATGTGGATGCACTGGTTATTGATACAGCTTGGGACTTATTTAAAAATTATTCGCTTGATCGACTGCGCGAAGAGCTGGGTATGGCCCCCATCATGGATGGCTGTAATTGTTTTGACTTATCCGAGATAAGGCAGGCCGGGATTGGTTATTATTATTCAGTGGGACGTCCAATAGGGGGTGTTGTAGCTGAACTCTGATGGCGCTTCTCAAACCATTTCTTTTAGCCATTTTGAAAATGCTTCTCCTTCGGTAGGGTGGGTTTTACCCAAAGCAACATTGGCCTTTAAATATCCAAGCAATCTGCCGCAATCATAATGAGTCCCTTTATAACGAAGCGCTAAAACAGGTTCTGTTTTTAATAATTGAGCGATCGCATCTGTCAGCTGGATTTCTTGATGGTCTTTTTTGGGTAGTGCTTTGATATGCTCAAAAATATTAGGACTTAAAATGTAGCGGCCCACAATGGCCGTGCTGAGCGGTGTTTGTTCCGGTTCAGGTTTTTCAATCAAACTTTTCACATACATCAAATGATCATCTATTGAATCTCCGCTCACTATGCCATATTGATTTGACAAGTGATGAGTCACATCCTCTACGGCAATAATGCTGCACTTATAATGCTCGTAAGTATCGATCATCTGCTGCATAACAAGCGGTTCACCGACGATCAGACTGTCTACAAGAAAAACCGCAAATGATTCATGGCCAACAATACTCTCAGTAGATAAGATTACGTGTCCCAGCCCAAGTGCTTTATGTTGCCTGACATAAAAGCATTCCATATCATCTGGGGTTATTGATTGCACCATTGATAAGATATTTTCTTTGTGTTGTGCAATGAGCTCGGTTTCGAATTGATAAGATTTATCAAAATGATCCTCAATAACATTTTTGTTATGACACAATACAAATATCATTTCTCTGATGCGGAGAATCTGGCTGTAAAAATGTGTGTTGAGGGTAATTTTGGAGCATTTCTTAGTTGGGAAGATGACAACATT
>CAISKC010000523.1 GCA_903885895.1 uncultured Legionella sp. | reverse complement strand
CTTCGAACTGGTGGGCACGCTGCGCTTTGTCCACCCTACATTTACATCGATTTTCTATCAAAAAATTATGCGGGGATGCCTCAGGGGAGAGGGGGCAGATCGAAGTAATCTGAAAATCCGTGCTCAAATTATGGTTGAGAGTACTGAAAAAACTTTAGGGACGTTGCCTAGGAAAACTTTCAACTTAATTCACTCATCCCTCAAATCAAACTTTCAAGATCAACTAATTGTGGTAAAATGGGGGCATCAACTCTTTATATGGCCAATATTTAAGCATGACACCTTCTGCCGTTGAAAAAAAATTGCTACATTATATTGGCAAAGGTATTGCTGATTTTAATATGATCCAAGCGGGTGACCGCGTGATGGTCTGCCTATCTGGAGGGAAAGATTCTTTTACCTTGCTCAGTATTCTAGAACTTTTACGCCAACGCTCCCAACAAAAGTTTAGCTTGTTTGCCTTTACGCTTGACCAATCTCAACCGGGCTGGAACGATAAAGCGCTCCATCAATGGTTGACTGAGCGTAAGATCCCTTATGAAGTGTTAACTCGGGACACTTACAGCATCGTGAAAGAAAAAATTCCTGAAGGTAAAACCTATTGTTCATTATGCTCGCGCTTACGCCGAGGTATCATTTATCGCTATGCAGAGGAAAATGGCTTCACCAAAATTGCGTTGGGTCACCATCGAGATGATTTGGTGCGAACCTTGATGATGTCTATCCTCTATAACGGCGATATTCGCTCCATGCCGCCCAAACTCTTAAGTGATAACAAAAAACATATTGTGATTCGTCCTATGTGCTATGTGCAAGAACGCGATATCATCACCTATGCAATGGAACAAAAATACCCTATTATTCCCTGTACTTTATGCGGGTCACAAGATAATTTAGCACGTAAACGCGTTGGTCAATTGATTGATCAATTGGCGTTAGATAATCCTAAAGTTCCAAGTAATATTTTACATGCGTTGCAAAGCATCAAGCCGAGTCAACTCATGGATCAAGATTTTTGGAATTTTAGAGAGTTAGAAAAAGGACTGATCAATAGAACCACTGATCTCAATCAACCTATTATTCTAAGCGAGGATCATGACTATGCCGAAGTATGAACTGACGAATCCATTACGTAAATTTCGTGTTTATCGTAAACGCCAGCTCAAATTTGATTTTATTTCGGGCATTGTTGTGTTCTTAATAGCCATTCCTTTATGCTTAGGCATTGCGTTGGCTTCAGGTGCACCCTTATTATCGGGTATTTTAAGCGGTATCATCGGAGGTGCCATTGTCGGCGCTTTAAGCGGTTCACATGTTAGTGTTTCTGGTCCCGCTGCCGGGATGAGTGCCATCGTCTTCGCAGTGATTGCCCAACTGGGTGGTTTCAATGTCTTTTTATTTGCGCTATTCATTGCTGGCATGTATCAAATTATCGCTGGTCTGCTGCGCGCTGGATTTATTGCCGATTATGTCCCCTCCAATGTCATTCAAGGTCTATTATCAGCAGTGGGTCTCTTGCTTATCGTCAAGCAAATTCCTTTGGCATTTACCTTATCACATTCACTCACTACGTTGAAAACGCAATTACTCGATCTCTCATCTGGCCTATCATTGCAACCTTTAAAAGAAGTCAGTATTCACATCAATACAGGTGCCGTCATACTGTCAGTTACGGCGTTGGTGGTCTTGATTTTTCTAGATAACACGAAAAGACGATGGATTCGTTCATTACCAGGCCCTTTTGTAGTGGTGATCATGGGGATCTTCATGAATGAATGCTTCCTATTGTCTGACTCATCTTTCGCTCAAATTGGTCCACATTTGGTCAATATTCCGAAGCACAGTGGTATCAGTGATTTTCTAGAGCAAATGCAAAGCCCGGATTGGTCAGCTTGGAAAAACCCACATGTGTATATGTTGGCTTTTCTCATCGGTTCCGTTGCCTCTCTAGAAAATTTATTAAATGTCAAAGCCGGTGAACGCTTAGATACAAAAAGACGCTATTGCTCCAAAGATCGCGAACTCATTGCACAAGGTATCGGCAATATGCTAGCAGGTTTGGTAGGTGGTATTCCCATTACAGCCGTAATTGTGCGCACTTCGATTAATATCCAAAGTGGCGCCAAATCCAAAATGGCGACCATTTTTCATGGGTTGTTTATTTTATTAGCCATGATGCTCATCCCAGATGCTCTGAATAAAATTCCACTACCATCTTTAGCTGGGGTATTGATCTATACTGGGTATAAACTAACAACGCCTAAAATATATAAATCCATTTATCAACAAGGGTGGGATCGCTTCATTCCTTTCCTGACTACTGTGATTTGTATTCTTTATTTCAATTTGTTAATCGGCATCCTTGCTGGACTGTTTATCAGCCTGTTTTTTATTCTCAAATCAAATTCTGCGATGCGTTTGGATATCATCAAAGAACATTACCCCAAAGGTGCCATCAATCGTTTGATTCTGCCTCAGCAAACCACGTTTCTGAATAAAGCGTCACTCACAGCTGAATTGGATTCTATCCCTAAAAACTCACAATTGATTATTGATGCTAGATTTTCTGATTATATTGATAAAGAAATCATTGAATATCTCAAAGAATTTCGCACTGAACAAGCGCCACATAAGCAAATTTCACTCAATCTAATTGGTTTTAAAGAGCATTATCAAATTCATGATTACATTGATTTCATTAATGTCACGACTTACGATGTGCAAGCAACTCTCACGCCGCATCAAGCTTTGAGTGTACTCAAAGAAGGTAACACTCGCTTTAAGCAAGATACTTGTATTCATCGTAGCTTTAAAACAGAAATTGAGCATACGGCTAGTACACAACATCCAATCGCTGTTGTATTAGGTTGTATCGATTCGAGGGTACCGGTAGAAACTATTTTTGATATGACATTTGGCGATCTATTTTGTATCCGTGTTGCCGGTAACGTAGTGAATGATGATGTGTTAGCAAGTATGGAGTATGCTTGTAATGTCGTACGCGCGAAATTGATTGTAGTATTGGGCCATACAGGATGCGGCGCTATTCAAGCGGCATGTGATGATGTGAAAAAAGGCTTTATTACTCAATTATTAGCTAAAATAAAACCCGCTATTGCAGCTGAAACCGATACCACTCACGACCGTAGTGGAAAAAATCAGCATTTCGTCCATAAAATTACTCAGTTAAATATCGCCAATACGATCCATACTATTTATCATGAAAGCAAAATCTTAAGCGAGATGATTGATCAAGAAGAAATCGGTATTGTCGGGGCATTGTACGACATCAACAGCGGTAATGTTGATTTTCATGATTTTTCAGGGTTCATTAGCCAACTGGATGCCACGGATGCATCACAGTTACATGAGAAATTACGCAAAACTGTGACTGCTGCAAATCGAATGCAGCCGTCTGCACCTAAATAAGGATACGTATGCGCGCTAGTCAAGCTTATATCAAAACGCTCAAAGAAACCCCTAACGATGCTGAAATTGTTTCACACCAATTGATGCTCAGGGCGGGAATGATTAGAAAACTGGGCTCTGGATTATATACTTGGTTACCTTTGGGACTGCGCGTATTACGTAAGGTTGAGCATATTGTACGCACAGAAATGAACCTCATTGGCGGTATGGAATTACTGATGCCCGCTGTGCAGCCTGCCGAATTATGGCAAGAAACAGGACGCTGGGAAACCTTTGGCAATCAACTTTTGACCATGCAAGATTCCAATGATCGCGCTTACTGTTTTGGGCCAACACATGAAGAAGTCATCACTGATCTCATGCGGCAAGAGGTACAATCTTACAAAGAGTTGCCCCTCACATTTTATCAAATTCAGACCAAATTTCGCGATGAAATTCGACCCCGCTTCGGTGTCATGCGTGCACGCGAATTCCTCATGAAGGATGCTTATTCATTTCATGTTGATCATGCCAGCTTAGAAGAGACCTATCAAAACATGTACGGGGCTTATTGCAAAATTTTTGATCGCATGGGTTTGCATTATCGAGCGGTAGAAGCTGATACAGGCGCCATAGGCGGTGCCGTATCTCATGAATTTCAGGTACTCGCCGACGCAGGGGAAGATCTCATATTCTATAGCGATCAAAGCAAATATGCTGCCAATGTCGAACAAGCAAGCAGCATTATTCCGAGCCCTGCTCAACGTTCCGCACGAAACGAACCTCAAATCATCGACACGCCTGGCAAAAAAAGCATCGCCGATGTCGCACAGTTTTTACAGATAGACACGAAACAAATTTTAAAAACATTGATCGTAGCAGGCTCAGAGCAACCATGGGTTGCCGTAGTACTCTGCGGCGCAGATGAATTAAATCCCGTCAAAGCTGCCAAACACCCTTGGATACAATCTCCTCTACGCTTTGCAAATGAAGAGGAAATCCAACATGACTTAAAACTACCTTTCGGTTTTATTGGTCCGTTGTCTTTATCCATTCCGGTTATTATTGATCATCATGCTGCCGCGATGACAGATTTTGTCTGTGGGGCAAATCAACCAGACCAGCATCTGCATCATGCGCATTGGGACGATACACCCGCCCTGCAGCAACATGCCGATATACGCAGCGTCAAACTTGGAGATCCTAGCCCAGATGGCCAGGGGACACTACAATCATGTCGCGGCATTGAAGTAGGCCATATTTTTCAATTAGGCGATAAATATGCGAAAGCGATGCATGCGGTCATTACGCTTGAGGCAGGCCAACAACAACCTATGATCATGGGCTGCTACGGCTTAGGGATCTCCAGAATCGTTGCAGCAGCCATTGAACAAGTACATGATGAGCGCGGCATCATTTGGCCTATGGCCTTAGCCCCTTTTCAATTGGTGCTAATCCCCATCAATGCAGCACGCTCTGATGCGGTCAAACAACAAGTTGAAACTCTGTACCAACGCTGCTTAACATTAGGGATTGACGTCTTACTAGAGGATCGCGATGAAAGACCCGGTGTCTTATTTGCGGATGCAGATTTAATTGGGATCCCTCATCGTTTGGTGATCTCAGAACGTCACATCGCTCAAAATCAAGTGGAATACAAAGCTAGAAATCAAGCCGATGCGGTATTGTTAGACTTAAGTACCTTAGAAGAGTGGCTGACGAAGACGTTTTTGTCAAATAGAGAAGTGTAGCCTTAGTTGTAGGGTGGACAAAAGCACACAGCGACCTATCCACCGGTTCGAAGTCAGCATCAGCCAATAACTAAGTTTTACATAACGCCTCTCTGTACAGCCGTCGTTGCAACGACGGCTTTAAAAATCGTACAGTACAGAGCTGATTCCTTCGATCTGGTGGACACACTACACTTCCACCGTACCTTTATTTGATGATACCAACCCCTACTTAGGCCGTCTCTTTGCACGCTTTAACAATCTTTGGCGATGCTTTACTTGGCGGTCGGTTAGTATATTTTTCTTATCTTTAAATGGGTTGACGTTGCCCCTAAATTCTAGCTTCAATGGTGTACCGACTAAACCAAGCTGTTCTGTAAATCCTTTGGCCAGATAGCGTTTATAAGTCTCTGGCAACGCAGCCACTTGGTTACCATGAATGACGACAATGGGAGGATTATGACCGCCTGAATGTGCGTAACGCAATTTGATCCGACGTCCATTCACCAACGGTGGCGGATGTTGCGTGCTGAGATCGCTTAATAAGCGCGTTAACTTAGGCGTAGCCAATGTTTGGGTAGCAGAAGCATAAGCATCTATAATATCTTGAAATAGTGCGCCTACCCCACTCCCGTTCAAAGCCGATATAAAGCGGAATTTAGCAAAATTGGCGAACTGCAAACGATGTAGTAAGGTTGCGCGCACTTGTTCCTTGTACTCCGCATCCAAGCCATCCCATTTATTCACAACAACAACCAGAGCCTTGCCTGCTTCAATAATAAATCCCAGCAAATGCATATCTTGCTCAGTTAAACCTTCTTTTGCATCTAATAATAACAAGCACACTTGCGAAGAACGAATGGATTGCAAGGTTTTAATAATAGAGAATTTTTCAATTTTTTCATCCACGCGCGACCGACGCCGGATCCCAGCCGTATCAATCAAGGTATATTTGTGTCCATCGCGTTCAAATGGTATGGAAATACTATCTCGCGTCGTGCCAGGCATGTCATATACGACGACACGCTCTTCGCCTAATACACGATTAATCAAAGTCGATTTCCCGACATTGGGACGACCGACAAAAGCAACAGCCACAGAATCCTTATCAAAAGTCTGAGGTTCTTCTGGCGCTAAGAAATCTGCTGTAGCAGCTTCTAACAACGTAGTAACACCTCGTCCATGACTAGCCGAAATTGCAAATAATGGTCCAAGGCTCAGCGATTGAAAGTCCGCACAAGCGACATCTTCATGCAAACCATCTATTTTATTGACCACTAAGAAAATAGGTTTACTTAATTTGCGCAATCGTGTCGCAATATCATGATCAGATGGTGTCAATCCTGCACGCGCATCAACCAAAAAGAAAACAATATCGGCTTCTTCGAGCGCTTGAGCAGACTGTTTTGCCATCAAAGCATCTACGGCAACATCTTCAACTCCAACACCACCCGTATCAACAATCATAAACGCTTTATTGTCAAATACCACATCCCCGTACATACGATCTCGGGTTAAGCCTGGGAAGTCTGCCACTAAGGCGTCTTGTGTTCGGGTGATACGGTTAAACAAAGTTGATTTACCGACATTAGGCCGACCAATCAAAGCAATAATAGGAATCATAGATATACTCGATAATATTAAATGTAGGTTGGGCCTTGGCCCAACCATTGCGCGAAGCGCTTCAGCAACAGGTTATTGTGGTACTGCGTTGAGTCAAAAGGCCCAACCTACTTTACACTCTCAGCCTTATAAGCATGCAATACGCCATCAGAGGTCATCACTAACAAATGTCCATCGTGTGACACTGCTGGAGAAATATAAATTGGCACGCCTACTTTTTCTATCCCGATCAAAGCACCCGTTGATTTCGCCAGCACATGTAACTGACCGCTTTTGTCCCCAACCAGCACACGTGATCCTAATAATATAGGCTCGGTCAAACCATAACTTCTTAGCGCGGTTTGCTTCCACTTGATATGTCCCGTGGACAATTGATACGCCCACACAACATCGTGGCTATCCGTGACATACAATGTATCAGAGTCCATGGCCATATTTTTGTAGATAGAAGCTTGTTTCGACCAGACAAATTGGCCATTATCGAGATCAAATGCGCCAATATTTCCTTGATAACTGGCCAAATAAATCCATTGGTTATGCACCAAAGGATCAGCATCAATGTCAACCAGCCGCTCTACATCACTTGAACCATTCGCATAAGCAATACCACGTTGCCACATGACACGACCCTGCGCTACATCAACCGCATCCAATTTTCCGTCAGAATAACCAACTAATGCCGTATTGCCTACGATAACTGGAGATGAACTCGCTTTTAAAATCAAATTAGGTGCACCATGTTCGATCTTCCATATTTGTTTTCCTGTCGCCAAATCTAATGCGTACAAGTTTCCATCAATGGTTTTAGCCATCACAACATGCCCGGTTGTTACTGGTTTGGCCAACGACTCTCCAGACAACGGTACTTCCCAGATGACATGACCATCCAATGAAGAAAGTGCAACCAAAGTCCCCGTATCGGTAGCCACCATCACTCGATCATGCGCCACACTCGGCCCAGAAACGATGCCATGCGGCAAAGGAGTGGTCCACAAAATTTTGCCGCGCTGCGATACAGCACTAATTCGACCACTGGTATCAGCGGTATAGATTTTTTTACCAACCGTAACCGGTTTTAGTTTGTAATACATCTGGGTTTGATGTGTATCCCCAATTTGAGCCGACCAAACTTGTGTCAAGATGACTTTGGCTTTGATTGCGGGCAGCGGCTTAGGTCGAAGCGTATTGTCTTTACCCAAAATATAATTATCAACCAGTGTACAAGCTTGTAACCCCACACCTAGCAAAACGAACATCAGTACTTTATAAAAAAAACGCATGTTTCCTCACTTAATAAACCTATACTCAAATTACGATAACGCATGTGCTGTATGGATTGGCGTCAATGAATGAAGCGCTATCAAGACATTTTGTTGCTTCATTTCTAAAAATAAATTATTAATGCCAGATTTTTCTACCTCAGTTTTTGCTGATTGATATTCATGCTGTGCTTCTGAAAACTTACCTTGCGCGTAATAAATATCACCACGCAACTCTGTACGCAAAGACAGATAATTGGTATTTTTGACACGTTCCAATTCCTGTAATGCCGCATCATAAGATTTCTCATAAATTAAAATACGCGCCAAACGCAAATGTGCTACATCCGCCAAGATATCAAATTTAGAATGAGCAGCAACCGCCTGTAAGGCGAGCTTAGCTGCAGCGTAATCACCAGAAGACAACGCTAATTTTGCTTGAATCAAACGCGCGGTATCCGCATAAACTGTACCAGAATATTGACTGACTAACTGCTGTGCGTAGGCCTGAATAGACTCAGAGTCTTGACCGGAAAATGCCACCATCAAATGCTCATATGCATTAGACGCATCTTCTGCACGCTTTTGTTGATGCCACTGCCAATAACGTGCACCTGATATCAACAACAACAAAACGCTCAAGCTCGTAAGAATAATCTGGTGGTAACGCTTCCACCATTTCTTGATCATTTCAATTTGTTCAACTTCTGTCATATAAACGCTAGACATAGCTCTCTCCAAGTTTCAATTTTTTAGTGGGCATGTCGCTGTTGCTCCCTTGTCCACCCTACAAAATTTTCTTTTTTTGTAAGTCGTTACCCCACTGCTCACTCATCGCCCGTAACACCTCAAGCGCATCAACCTGGGGTACCGTTTGTTGCCCGCCTTGGCGCAAATCTTTGATACCGACCATATCATCTTGTATTTCTTGTTCGCCCAAAATCATCGCAAACCGCGCACCACATTTATCAGCCTGCTTAAATTGGGCTTTCATACGTCCTTGACCTAAATATACCACAACATTCCAAGCACTTTCTGCACGTATGCGCTCAGCTATAGCCAAAGCCTGTGCTTGATAAGGTTCTCCATCGACAATCACAAAAACATCGACTTTGGGCTCTTCAGAAATAGGCGCTAGGGTTTCCATTAAAAGTAACAAACGCTCTACACCTAACGCAAATCCGACTGCGGGCGTAGCTTGTCCTCCTAATTGCTCAACGAGAAGATCATAGCGTCCTCCAGCACAGACGGTTGCTTGCGCACCCAAGCGATCACTTACCCATTCAAAGACCGTGTGTCCATAATAATCCAAACCCCGTACCAAAGTAGGGTTAATCTGGTAAGGAATGTTCAAAGCAGTCAAACCAGTTTGCAAATCAGAAAAATGCTGTCGGCTGGATTCACTTAAACTATCCATCAATTTTGGAGCTGCTGCGATGATATCTTTTAACGCTGGATTTTTACTGTCTAAAATTCGTATCGGACTGCGATGCAAGCGACGTTGGCAATCTTCATCCAAAATTGATTCATATTGTGAAAAATAATCAATGAGTTTTTGGCGATAAGCTTGCCGTTCTTCCAAAACACCCAAGGTGTTGATTTGTAATTGCAGCCCATGTTCCAGCCCCAAAAGAGACCAAAGACGTTGACAGAGAAGGATTAACTCCAACTCAATACCAACCCCTGCAAAGCCCAATGCTTCCACACCAATCTGATGAAACTGCCTATAACGCCCCTTTTGTGGTTTCTCATAACGAAACATAGGGCCGTTATACCATAATTTTTGTTGTTGATTGTGCAATAAACCATGTTCAAGACAAGCACGTAAGCAACCAGCCGTACCTTCCGGCCGCATGCTCAACGACTCCTGATTTAAATCAAGAAACGTATACATTTCTTTTTCAACGATATCCGTCACCGCGCCAATACTGCGTTTAAATAAAGCAGTATTTTCTAAAACTGGGAAACGTATTTCCTGATATCCGTAGGCACGCATACATTGCGCAAAAATGCGCTCAATTTTTTGCCATTTTACAGTTTCATTTGGCAATACATCATTCATCCCACGAATGGCTTGAATGCGTTCTATCACTAGTCATCTCCTGCAGCAGATTCTTTTTGTGCTGATATCACAGGTTCTTTTTGTGTTGCGGTAGAAAGCAAGTTACGCATCTTAGACAAATCCGTCAAACGAATATTATTGTTAAGGTCAGGTGCTGGTTGAGTCAAAGGTTTTTGCGCCAGATTTTCTGGTAACACGGGTTGAGTCAATGTCTGTTGCTCTAGTTTTGCTGGCAACATAGGTTGTGTCAGAGCCTGCTGCTCTAATTTTGCTGGTAAAATAGGATCATTTTCTCTGCTAGATTCCCACCACAAACCCACTGCCACCAAAACGCCCAAACTCAATAGAATAGTTACCCAACGCACCACATATTCTGCTTTATTACTTTGTCGGCTACTTTGCCACAATGTTCTCTCGGTTTTCTTTTCATCCGCGTAAAGCGCATTAAAGGTAACCAACAAAGGATCAGGCGCCACACCCAATAATTTGGCATAAGCTCTTAAATAGCCTTTAATAAATACTGGCTCAGGCATGTTTTCATAATCATCAGCTTCCAATAATTCAATGATACGTACCCGTAAATGCAATTTACCCGCAACATATTCTTGCGAATAATCGCGTAAAACTCGCTGCGCTGCTAATTGCGCGCCAGGCTTCTCTTGAATAATTGGCATTTCTTCGTTCAATGTACTCGTCATGCTCATGCTATACTCCAAAACTTACTAAAGAGTTACCCGCGTCTGTCAACAGACCCTAACCCATATAAATGGTGGTTATTATCACTCGAACTGACCATTTTAGCAATCAAATCCCGCTATTGCGGGTAAAATTCCTTATATATCTTTGTAATATGGATTGACAACAGCCCCGCACTTGCGGCACTCGGTCGTTCTCAGGTATATTATTATTTATTATCGCATAAACTTAACGGCGCCCATGCAATCACTAAAATGGCTTTCTTTGCTTATCACTGCCCTAAGTTTACAGGGTTGTCTCACGGCGGGTCCGAATCCTGAAGATCCTTACGAATCTATCAATCGTGATATTTATAAGTTCAACCACGTGCTTGACACCCTCATCGCTAAACCCATCGCTACGCTATATGTGACCATCACACCCAATCTTCTGCGCGCAACCATTAATAACTTTTATACCAATATCAATATGATACCGACTGTGGTGAATGACATATTGCAAGCCGATTTGCCACATGCTTCTCAGGATGCACGCCGCCTTGTTCTGAATTCTACACTTGGGATTGGTGGACTCTTGGACATTGGTTCCAACTATAACGCTCCTATACGCAGTAATGATTTGGGCCTAACATTCGCCAAATGGGGAGACAAACAATCGCCCTATGTGATGATTCCACTCCTCGGGCCCAGCACGATACGCGATGGCATGGCATTGATGTTTGATTATACTTTTTTTACGCCCTATACCCTCATCCCTTGGGTACCTTTGTATAGCTTACTAGGTATACGCTATGTCGATCTTCGTGCGCAAATGTTAGACAACGAACGTCTCATCAATGAATCTATAGACAAATACGCTTTTATTCGCGACGCTTATCTGCAACACCGTCGCTATTTGATGCGAGGTGAAAATGCTGAAGACGATACATCGCTCTACATAGACGAAGAAACTGCAACCGGTCAAAAAACGGAGCCTGCAACCAAACCTCAATTCCCTCTCACCACTGCCAGCAGCTACGTACCGACCATTGTCCTCAACAAACAACCTAATCTGCGGCAAACTGCCGCAGCGTAATCTCAGGCTATGAGCAAGATTTTTATAGGACTTACCTCTGTACGGTACAATTTTTAAAGCCGTCGTTGCAAAGAGTATAGCGACGAAAAAAACATGGATTATCAATAAATCCGATGCATCCACAAAGGTCACTAGATTGCTTCGTCGCTACGCTCCTCGCAACCTGATGTATCCCCACGAAAATGTATAAAATAATTTCATAGATACTATGACCCGTTCGGGCTGAGGAAGCGCGCTAGCGCTGTCTCGAAGCCTAGGATTGTGCTTTAGGCTTCGAGACGTAGCTGCGCTACTCCTCAGCCCGAACGGATCTTTATCATGTTAT
>CAISKC010000522.1 GCA_903885895.1 uncultured Legionella sp. | reverse complement strand
TCTCTATTATCATGCCCGATAAGATAGGTGCTGATTTTAATGATATCTTGAGAGAAGAGGGCGCACAGAGTGTTGCCAAACAGCTAGATAATCCGGTCGATGCTAAAACGTTGTTAAAATCAGAAATTCAGGCTATTAAAGTCAAAGATAACAACGTTTCTACCATAGAAAATATGAAGCAACTGCGCAAACTAAATCAGGATACGAGCCTAGGCGTCGAAGTGAACGCAAAGCAAGTTGCTCAATTACAAGTACTTGACGCGAACGCTAGAAAGCAAATGAATCGAATTTCTGAAGCTTATAAACACGATTCATTAATTCAAGATCAGCATCTAGCTAAACCTTCTGTGGCGCGCGTACAAAAAGAGCTAGAAAGATGAGGCAAAGATGCTATATCATTTTTTAAAATCCAATTTTAGGTGGGTATGCGTTACGAACTCTCGAGTTCGTTACTCAGTTTTTGATGAAGATAACGCTTTTTTAATAAAGCCTTGTAATGGCAATAATGCAGTAACTAATTCGGATTTAAGACCTGATTTTTCAGAATTCTCTATTAGACAAGCTTTTAATTTTTCTTTTAACGTTGCTTGGCTTGGCAACAAACGTAATATTTGGTTAAAGGCTTCATGCTGATCGTCTGAAATTGTTAAATTATTTGTAAATGATGCTATAAATTCTATAAATTTTTTAGCATTTTTGTAATATTCCATCTCTTCTTGATCTCGGAGCTGATTAATAACCCATTTAGGCATTGGTTCATTTGATAACCAAGGACAAGAGTCGCTATAATCCCACAATTCGCTTTCATAGCCATTAAAGTAAAAAGTTGGGCATGTTTGTTTGATATAGAGATAACCCATAAACGCATTATTTCTGTCCCTTTCCCAGTCTGCCCAACTAATACCTAAAACATCTTCTGAGTAAGAACCGTAGGCACATCCTATAGCCAAATCTCCCCAATGCTCAATTTCCGGATTACAGTCCCTAAGATTGTTGATATGGTCTCTTGTTTCCCCATCCCACTTACCAGCTTGTCCTGGTAATGCCCAAACTTCTTCCTTAAACAAAATACTCATTAAATAATCTCACAACAATTATTGAAATATACGTTTTTATTTTTCCTTTGAGATGGCTTGATCACCAGAAGTTTCATAATTAGACTAAATCGTTTTCTTGCATATGAAAATGAACGGTTTTTTCAATAGCATGAATAGCAGATGAATGATCGTATGCTTTTATATTAGAACGATTTTTATCAAAAATATGTCCAATTATTTCTTTAATTAATAAATTAGACTCTGCACTTTTTCTAAAAACATTAATCAGTAATGGATCTTTGTTTTTCTCATTATCATCAGTTTTTGATGATTGGTATACGCGCAATCCTAATTCAAGAATTTTAGACGAAATAATATCAAAATCTTTATTCTCTGAAAGAGCTATATTTTGTATTTCATCAACAACATGTTTGCCAATATCTATCGAGATTTCCACTGGGATTTTTCCTTATCTATAGGTGTTTGTTTAATGCCAAGATCGTTCATTGAAAAACGAATTTCATTGTAATTTATATTTTGAAAATCCCCACAAACCAAATTGAGATAATCGACCGTTTTTTTCACGCAAGACTCAAGTTCTGGATCTGGGATAGATTTGCTATTAATAAGAAGCTGCAATCTTGATAAATACAACAAATTCGGGATAGCAACGTGAATTTGCTCGACCATTTTCTTTATATCATCATCCATAGAGCGTGGTTTTTTGTTGATATTGACTTCATTATTTTGGCACCATTTAATCAATTCTTTCATGGCTTTACCGTGCGAAATTTCTTTTGAATCACCTTTATAGATCTTATTTTCCGTGGCAATTCGAGTTAAATAGTCAATTTCCTTTTGAGTTAATCGTGTTGATATAGTGGTCATTTGGTTCTAGTTCCTATCTA
>CAISKC010000521.1 GCA_903885895.1 uncultured Legionella sp. | reverse complement strand
CACAGTGGGTCAGCATATGCTCTTAATATTAGGACGTGACCCCAATTCTGAGATCAGAGATCGATCTACTTGGGGGGATAAGGTCATTTTTTGTGATATTTGGGCTAACCATATAGGGCCAATAGAGGAACTTCCGAGCTTACAATCAGACAGGAGCTATGGTCAATATGCGTTTTCTATAGAAGCGCCGCATTGTTTGCAAGGAGAGTTGGAGATCCTACAAAGCATCATGACATCTCAAGATTTGAATACATTTAAAGCTCATATGCCATTACATGAGTCCGTCATTGCCTTGTTTCCAAATCAAATCGCTACAGAAGAAATTATCAAGAATAATCTTCAACAATTGGAAGCGTTTTATCAACAACTATTTGCTCTGTATGCGCTTCATACTCAAATACCAGGTCTTCAAGAGGAATTGCAACAATTTAAGCACCATATCGATCAAGTCACATTGAAAATCCGCCGTGAAGAAGAACATAGAGCGCTTACTTCGAGTACATTTTCAGTATTTCAACGACCTGAGGGATGTATTGGATGGTGTAGCCCACCCCCAGGTAGTTATGCAAATGATCAAGGTAACATTATCACGCCAAGTTCACGCTTCTAAAAACTGGCGAGCATGCGCTCTGCTCGAGCGAGCTCTTGAAAACTTTCCCCGCTGTTTAAATCACTCGCTGGATGCGCTACCGCATGCTGATAAAATTTTTCACGATGACCAGGTTTCTTAAGCTGCGCAAAAAGACCCAGTGCGCCTATCGCAGTTGGAATTAAGAAACAGATAGAGCACACCGCAGAAAGTACAGCTGACAAAATCATCAAGGCAATCAAAATTTTATTACGATTATCTTGAGACAAAGTCACCAATTGCTGCATCAAGGTAGGTTGATCACTTAACATAAAGGTCAACATCATCGCTTGGCGATTATTAATATGATATTGATCAGATAATGCATGTTGCTCAGAAAAATCTTGATTCAATTGCTGTACTATCGCATTCAAATTTAAGGGCCGCAGTCCCACTAATGCCCGCCGAGACACACTCCAAGTGTCAACTGTTTGCTCAATCCTATTGTCAATATTAGAAGCCTCGCGATAAATAGCGGGCAATTCAGCATCGCTATTTACGGTATATACCGTCTTCAGTGTATCAAAATAGCTCTGAAATAACTGCTCAGAATTGGGTTCTTGATCAAAAGGAACGTCTAACGAACGGTGTCCATTGCGCATTCTAATATGTTCTTTAGCGCAATCCATATAAGCTTTCACTAATAAATCAATAATCTTATCAAATTGGACTTTTTCCAAACTCATTTAAGAACCACCTAATATTACAAAAAAGAGCTTATTGTACCAAATTAAATCAAAAATGCAATAAACTTTAGGGACGTTACCTAGATCGGGATGACGCACCGAAGACAACGACACAACACAACACAACACAACACAACACAACACAACACAACATGATTAAAATTGAATTACACAAAGCGTGCACTATAATTAAAAGTATTAAAAAAATTCTATTAGGACACAAAAATGCCAAACATAGGCCCTATTGCCTATCGAGATGACCAGGGCATACATTGGCTACAAATTACCATCGCAGACAATGGCGTTTGTACTGAGTTCAAACAAGCCTCAGAAGCTGATATGACCGCCAATACTTGGAAGACATTAGAACAAGACCAATGGCCAACAACTATCCCTGCTTATGATCCCTCCGTTTCTCAAAGCCATTTTGTATTATCCAGAAACAGTGAAAACAAACTTATCCGACATTATTTTTGCAAGTATACACCGCCGGGACCAGATCAAGCACATCGTCACCTTTCGTGTGCCATCCCCGCGCAGGCGGAGATCCATCCATCATTAACTACGGATTCGAGTTTATACATTGCTAAAAAATATTTATTAAAATACACTCAATATCATGACTGCTAAAAAAATCAGATGAACCTATGAAAAAATGTAGCCTTATTCTCGTTCTGTTATCTTTTACTTTTTGTGCAACAAAAATCATAGCTACTTCGACCGAGTCCAGTGGAACATGTCATTTTTCACAAGCACTTCAAAATTACCAAGATCAAAACTCAGATTCTGGTTTACAAGAATGCCTATCAACTTTTGCTTTATGTGAAAATATAATATGCAAAAAAATAAAAAATCAAAGCAACGCTATTTGTATATGCCCTGTTTATCACGGTAAAAACTTAGGTACAACAAGTTGTTTAGACCGGCAACAAGCTAAAGAAACTCATTCTGTTTATTCGTTGTATTCACCTCGTCATCTTCTCGCAAAACCCTCCTCAAAAGACGAAAGTGTCTTTCAAAATCACTTGTACT
>CAISKC010000520.1 GCA_903885895.1 uncultured Legionella sp. | reverse complement strand
TTTTCACCGTGACGATGTGCGTTATATAAAAGACCGATACCGGTGTTGAGAAATAATCCTTTCAAAATAGGCGCAAAAGTGTAGAGAGAGAGATGAAGTACTTGTTGACCCTGTGCAATATGGTCATTAATTTTTTGTTGCAATTCATGTTGAAACGGTTCGTAGTAGGTTTTGATCAGCGTATCTTTTTCAGCAACGGAAAGCTTTTTACTAAATTTGGAAAAACAACGAGCGTGATGTAGGCCATGATTATTGTCAATCAACAAGCGCGTAACTTTGGTTTGTACCAAATCGCAGTGCAATGCATTGTGTAGGTGTTTTGCGATGTGATTTGCTCCGATGTCGTAGGCGCGCGGTGTTTGTAAGATTAATTGTTTGCTCTCAAATAAATGAGCATATTTTTTGGGGACTTTATTGCTCCCATGTTCACAGCTAATAATTAAAATAGTGGGTTTCATAGTTTGTCACTCGGTGTTTCGGTAATTTGTACATAGGATTTGATTTTTTTAACGCCACGAATATGGTGAGTGCGGCGCAGTATGACCGTCATGGCATGTTGATGGTTGACTGCGCCGGTAAGCGTTACAATCCCATTATTAGTCGTGGTATTAATGCCCACCAACGGTATCGATTCATCATCAAATACTTTTGCTTCCAAAATGGCTGCTTCAACTTTCGCAGTAATATAAGCATCTGTGAAGCTAGAGTTGACTGATTTGATGTCAAAATTTGTGGTATCGATGGCTCTGACACCTTGCGTATCAGAAACAACCCGTAAGGCCGCTACAAAAGCGGCGTTATTTTTGGCGTGTCCTTTCAAACTCACAACCCCATTTCTGGTTTTCACAGAAATTTTTAAAGGATTAAGATGGACGTTTTTAGTGAATTGCGTCTTAATTTTGGTCGTAATAACCGTGTCAGACCACCTCTGCTCCAGATTGTGCATATCTGTCGCATAAACGTTCGTCAGGCCAAAAATAAAGAATAAAAAAAACAAAGGCTTTATACGCATCGTTGCTTGCAAAAAAAGGGGATTGTAGCGATTATATCACAGGACTTATTTATAGCGCAGTACTCATGTTTTTTAATTATGACTCGTGCCCTCAAATGCTAACATACCCTAATAGATGATAGGTATTTCAATGTTATATTCTTTGCTCAGACCCTGTTTGTTTATGTTAGAGCCAGAGCGTGCACATGCGCTCGCGCTGCAAGTTTTATCGTATTTGCCGCGGGCTTGCTTTCGTGTACCTTTGCAACAGCACGCGCGCGAAGTAATGGGATTATCTTTTCCTAACCCGCTGGGTTTGGCAGCAGGGTTTGATAAGTCAGGTCAATATGTGGATGCATTGGCTAAATTAGGGTTTGGTTTTATCGAAGTGGGTACCGTGACGCCGTTGCCACAATTAGGCAATCCTAAACCGCGCTTATTTCGTTTGCCACAGGCTAACGCTTTGATTAATCGTTTAGGGTTTAACAATCCTGGTGTAGCTGTGTTGGTTGAGAATTTGCAACGTATGCGGTATCGAGGCATTATCGGTGTGAATATCGGTAAAGGGAAAGACACGGTTTTAGATCATGCTACTGAAGATTATTTGTATTGCTTAGAGCGTGTTTATCCGTATGCATCGTATATTACCATCAATATTTCATCCCCGAACACCCCGGATTTACGTCAATTACAACAAAAAGAATACTTTGTGCATTTAGTCCAAACCTTACGAGATGCGCAATTACGAATGGCGGATCAGTATGCGCGTTACGTGCCATTGGTGATTAAAATATCGCCAGATGAGACGGATGAGACGTTGAAGGATATGGCCGATGTGATGGTCACTCATCATATTGATGGCATCATTGCGACCAATACGACTTGTTCACGAATAGGCGTACAAGATTGTACGCATGGCCAAGAAACAGGAGGTTTGAGTGGTCAGCCCTTGTTGCAACGATCGACCACACGCTTGCGATTATTGAAAGAAATTGTTGGGAACGACCTAGCATTGATTGGGGTGGGTGGCATTGATAGTCCGGAAACGGCACAGCAAAAATTAGAGGCTGGTGCTGCATTGCTACAATTATATACGGGCTTTATTTATCAAGGACCCGATCTTGTGACACGATTGGCGGCGCTTTAGAAGATTGTACTGCTACCTATTCGAATGTTTACTAGAATCAGAGTGTGTGTCACTGGCGGTTTGTTCTGACGCTAATTGTTCTATCTGTTTATATTCCTGAAACTTACTTCGAATGGCTTCGCGCAAAGCGCGGTTACCGCCATGAACGACAATGTTATTTTTACCATGTGTTGGTGGGATTCCTAATGCTTGTAAAAATAATTCTGCTTTGGTTTGATTATCCATCTTAGTCTTTAGCAAAGGTTTATATACAGCAACAGATTCTGTGCTGGCTTCCATGACGACATCGTTATTACGAGTAATTTTAACTGTTCGCTTGGTGTCATCTCTAAGATATTGGTAAGGGTTTCCTAATGTGCCTTGGAGTTCGCTAACTACATTTTGTACAGAGTTTTCAACATGATTTAGAGTGCGTGGGCGCTTTGCAGAGGCCTTGGCGTGTAATAACATGGTATCAGGTGATGATGTAACTTGTTGTGCGAGCGGATCTGTTCTTTGTAAATGCTTTAATTGTTGCGTCGCTGCACGTAATTGTTTGGTGCTCATTTCTGAAGTGGGTGCCATTGTTTTTTGAGCATTGAGCTCAGAATCAGCGGATGTCGGTACTACTTTGGTTTTAGATTTAAATAATCTAAACAGGGAAGAAAATACGGACGATTTTGCTTCTTTGGGTTGAAAACGGTTTAGTGCTCTATTACTCAATTCTTGTAGAGCCATTTTCTTTAAAACAATAGGAATGAGCAAATGTGATTCATTCGCCCTAAATGGAATTTCACTTAAGTAGATGCCTTTCGGATGTTTACGGATGATAGGATTCAATTTCTCAAGCAAGTCCGGAACTGGTGGCTTGCTATAATCATGATAGATGGTGGGGGATTGGGTTGAGTCTGGGAGTAAGTCGAGTAGCCCAGAGCTATCCAACGCTGCTTTGTCAATGATCTGCTCTTGTTTGATGTTACCTGATAAATTGATACGCATTTGATAGACACCATCTGGTAAAATCACGGTGTCGCCGATTTGATAATCGGCAGGTAATTTCGTGCAAAAAAGAATTCTGGGTGATATTTTTGGTGACCAAATATC
>CAISKC010000519.1 GCA_903885895.1 uncultured Legionella sp. | reverse complement strand
ATACAAAATGTTACAAAATTAATGAGCAACGAAAAACTACAGTCATATGAGATTGTTGTAATGCATGTGAGCTTCACAATGAAAAAGGATGAATTTCTTCATGAGTAAATTTAACAACAGTATCGCTATGAGCCATTTAAAATATGGCAAGATTGGATTTATTGCATTTCCTTCCACACCTTATACGCATGCCTTTCTTCCGTAAAAAAATTCAAGAAAAAAAGTCTCAGCCGTCATTTTAGCTAAGTATGTTGATACCATCATTGCATATGGAGCCTTAATATCTAAGGGGGATTTAATTCCAGATAAAATCTACAAAGACCTGGAAATGATTTCACAGGAATATCATAAATATTTATGATTGAATGAATAATGTTATGTCACTCTTAATTCAACTGACGTCAAATTTTAGATTCGGGACGGAAGTTACTTTTATCAGCGACTGGTTTAGGGTCATGAATCAAGGTAGTCTTTATCGAATGTTTTCTCAGCATTATTAAGATGATGAATTAAAATATGCGACACCATGTTAATGCCGGTACCTGCAAAAAGAGCCGGCAACATATAGAGTGCTAGAGACAATTCGGAATTAAAAAGTACATCATTAACAAAGGATGCGGTGTTTTTAGATACAGCTGCCATCAAGCGCAGAAGAAATATATCAATACCGGCGAGGACTATTAAAGCAATGCCAAAATAGAGCACTGTGATCCTTGATATGGACCGTGTAACCCAAAGTAGTCTATAAATGACAAAAGGCAAAATAATAGAGCAGGTAATGAGCGCCAAGAATTCTTTTTGTAGATAAACGTTACCAGTCAATGCAATCATAATTTAATTTATTTCCAAAAATTTTATTTTCAAAGAACTATATTAGAGCATAGCAAGGTATGCGAGATATTTCATTTATCAAATAAACTGTAACGGCAAGTAAGTGCTGTTAGAGATGAATGACTAGTTTTTTCTAGTCTACAAACTGGTACACAATTATTGTGCTTCGATAAATTACAGACACATGAGGCTGTTGTAATGATTACACATTCATTACAATTAGAAAGGATAGTAGTTATCATGAATAAATTTAACAACAGAAATGCTATAAGCTATTTAAAATATGGCACAACAGGATTTGTTGCACTTGCTTTCACCACGTTGATTGCAATTTCGCTAACTGCGCAGGCAAATGATGGGGAGTATCACTGCGAGCATAAGCATTGGGGTCAACAGGACCGTATAGAGCATTTTCAGAAGCATCAACAAGAATTACACAATAAATTGGGAATTACTGCGACCCAAGAAAAGGCTTGGGATGATTATATTGCTAAAACAAAACCAAATGAAAGTTACAAAAAGCAAGATTGGACAACCCTATCAAAACTATCAACGCCTGAACGCATGGATGCTAAGCTTGTTCGAATTAAGGAAAGAGAGCAAAGATTTGAAGTTAAGACTCAAGCCACTAAAGATTTATATAAGCAGTTAACACTTGCTCAGAAAACTATCTTTGATCAAGCAACTCACCATCAACGTTATGAACACGAATCTCATGAACACAATCATTGCTAATACATGAATCTTACCGTAAGAAACCATGGGCATCTTCGGATGCCCTTTTTGTTGAGTGGCACGGGGCGACTGTGGGTTGAAAGTAAAGAAGCTCAGCGATTGCTTGAGAGTATTGACCTAAAAAAGGGCTTTTTAGGCCTCATTGAAGCCAACATGTTGTGGGGTTCTAGCAAAAGAAAAAGCCCATTACATGAAAGGGCTTAGACGCATTGGCGGAGAGCGAGGGATTCGAACCCTCGATACAGGGTTAAGCCCGTATGCTTCCTTAGCAGGGAAGTGCCTTCGACCACTCGGCCAGCTCTCCGTTTATT
>CAISKC010000518.1 GCA_903885895.1 uncultured Legionella sp. | reverse complement strand
AACTGGAAACGATAGTTATCGCCTTAAAACTAGAAATTAATTGAACAATTAGAAATCAAATAAAACGGCTGAGGGGGGTCACTTTTGCACGCTGAAAGGGGGTCAATTTTGGACGCTGATTGACACGCAAATTGTCGCGGCCAGTATATCTGTCATAAGATGATCGCCCAACTTTTGCTTCAAATGCTGACACAGCATAGGCATAAGCGAAATATAACCAGCAGTCAGACCCGAAGAGCGCAACACCATGGCTGCTGGTCTGAACAAGCCATTCGCATGATAAGCCGTTTTAATGACCTCTATTGAAGATGGCTTGTTTTTGCTTAATTGTTGTGCTTGCGCTACAGCCTCTGGCAACGTCGCGACAGAACCTGCTATGCCGCCTGCTACAATAGAAGATAATAATTTATGCTGCTTGTCTACAGCATGATAACGGCCAAGCTTATGTAAAAAATAACTATCTGGTGACAATGCAACAGAAATTCTCAAAACAAAAGAGACGTTATAAGAGCCGAGTCCATCAAACATGCGCTTAACAGTAAAAGATTGCTTTGATCTATCAAAACCCATACTTTGTTGATTGATAGTATGATTGGTATAATTGATGAAGGGCGTCACAGCCGTTGAATTAATCAGACCTAAGACACCGCCCCCCAAAAATTTGAATCGAAAGGCATTATTAGATATTTGTTGCTCTGACTTACAGCCGTTTGTCATTTATTAAATCAAAGAGTAAAAAATATTATAACATATTTTATGGATTTAGCTCAGTATCATTAGACCTAAAGATACCTCGATGCCTTCCAGCGCATTGATGCAGATCCCAAGCAATATCTTAACGCTCCTTTGTGCCAATCTCTTCTATAAAGCGAAGCATATATCCATCTGGATCCAATACCATAAATTGCCGTTGCCCAATCTCAATATTACCCGCTCGATACCATTTGTTTTCGATGGGTAAGAAGATAGGCGCACCATTTTTTTGCACCTTTTCATATAATTTATCAACTGCGGCTGTTTTTATTTGAAAGTTCACTCCGCGACCGAAAGGAAACTCCAATGATGCCGATAGCCATGATCTGCTAACACTCATAGCTGGTTTACCTATTTCATCGAGCATAATACGAGAGCCTTCACGCTCAAGCATTGCAAATCCTTCTTCTTCACGCTCATATTGAATGTTAAAGCCCAACGTCTCTGTATAAAAAGCAACACTAACCTTAATGTTAGAACAATAAAGCTCGGGTGTTAACAATGTGTCTACGCGATTTTCAGCCATCAACTAACCTTTGCATTGGTGGTAAACAAGCAATTTCGCAGCCATGTAATGTCACAATTTCTCTCAATGAAATATTATAAAATTTGTGACTCCCCAGGTTGTGGATAAGTTTGTTTTCTATAGATTCAAACTGACTCAACGTCATCCAGATCGAAGCGAAGGATCTCAGGAATTAGGCACAAACCTAATCAATTAGAGATCCTTCGCTTCGCTCAGGATGACGTACCTGGGGAGTGACTAAAATTTTGAAGTTTTATCATTCTCAAAAGCAATAAATGCAGGCTGACAATGTTCGCCGTGCTCATTTACACCGGTT
>CAISKC010000517.1 GCA_903885895.1 uncultured Legionella sp. | reverse complement strand
CAACCTCTCAGACCTTTCTGACATCTGATATGTTTTGATCTGTACCGAGTCTTTTAAAATTTGAGATTGGCTTGCCTAGCTTGAGAGTTTCATGAGTTTAGATCTAACGATAATATGCCTTTCCCCATTCTACCCACAGGGTAGGGCATATTCTGTCAGTCGCCAATGCTCCTTTATAGGCTTCAACGTCATTGACGTACTGAAAATCCAGTTACCGTGCCCAGTAGACCAGATGCAAGAATGACTAGGACACCATCAACAGAGGGCTCGAAAAACGGGGTTGATACTTCCGCCAAGTCAATAAGGGGTCTTGATGTTGACCCGTCGATGCAACACACTAGCAACTGCGTAAGCGTAAGGAATGTTATCCGTGAAGCAAGGACCCTAAATCTATTACACGGATATCCAGAAAGAATGGATGTGGGATCGCTGGAAAAAAGACCATAAACTTCTCTAGATTGCACAACTTTTTGGAATGCTTAAAGTGCTACTTTTTCCAAACGCTTGCCAACCATGGCTGCTGTTCAATTGGAAGACCGCTTGGCCTATAGTAATATTCAATTTCAGTGAACTTTGCATTTGTCATAAAAGCTCTCCAGCCTTCTAGATCATGATATGAGCCAAAGCGGTCTCCATACCAACTTTCTTCATTATTACCACGAGGATTTGAGCTAAAGAGAATGCCATTTGGTTTTAAGCAAGTCCATAAATTACCCAGCACCTTCGGCAAAAGATTATTGGGGATATGAAATAGTGAAGCATTAGCAAAAATGCCATCAAAGCCACTCTCTGGCAAATTTAAGTTAAAAAAATCCTGGACCAATACTTCGCAAGCACTTTTAGTTCTAGCTATTTGAGCGGCTTGTTGACTACCTTCAAGCCCCGTAGCGACATGACCAAGTTTAGTCAAGGTTTGCAGGTCTCTTCCCGGACCGCATCCAAAATCAAGAATATGAAAAGGCGGCTCAGTCTTGATTGCTCTTAATAGAGCATTGATATTTTGACTGACATCATGACCTTGTGTACCCTCATCATAAGAAACAGCGTTCTGGTCATAATGGGTAATATTTTTTTGGGAAATCAACCTAGATTCATCCAAGAGACTTTGTAGATTAGACGTCATCAGTGTTACCTCATTTTAGTGGGATTTGTACCCAGTGAAACTGTAATCTAGAAATGAGTATTTGTCTTCTATGGGTCGATAGGCGCTTAATGACCTATGTTGTCCAACTGCCTCAAATCGGCTATTAGTTGTCGCTCGATGATCATATGTTACTTATTACACTTTATTTTAGAAAAGCTGATTAATATCCACCAATCAAATTTCGCATATTTTTTTGTATTTTTGAATTTAAATGTGTGTTAATTTCATCCTTAGAATATAAACAAGAGAGTTGATATGAGCAAGAAATTTAATGAATTATCTGTAAAGCACATTGAGTTTATAGAACAACAAAAGATTTTTTTTTGTCGGGACGGCTGCAGCAAATGGAACAGTAAATATTTCTCCTAAGGGTTATGGTTCACTTAAAGTGCT
>CAISKC010000516.1 GCA_903885895.1 uncultured Legionella sp. | reverse complement strand
TTTATACCACCCGAAATATAAGTATATAGAGTCTACTTCTAATTCGCTAGATTTTATTTATACCTTTCAATCCTCTCTTAACTCAAACCAAAGAGCATTAAGCAATGCAAAGCTACAAGCCAAACCTGTGCCTAGAATCCATGAGAAATACCACATAAATGTCCTCCTAATAAGCAGTATCGATGTTGTCTATAATATTTTGCTCACTTACTTTCCCGCGTAAAACACGATACACCCAGGTTGTGTAAGCCAAAACAATAGGCAGAAAAATCACTGTTCCAATCAACATAATGGACAAAGTTAGTTGGCTGGATGAGCTATCCCAAACCACTAAACTGTGATTAGGATGAGTCGATGATGGCAACATAAATGGAAACATACTGATACCAACGGTTGCAATAATACTTGCAATTGAGGCCCCACTGCAGAGAAATGCAATCCGCGGGAAACGAGCCAATACACACGCAAATAAAGGTAAAAGAATACCTAATGCTGGCGCCAATAGTGCCACATGCATGCTCTGATAATTATGAAACCAAGCATCAGTTTGATAAACAACAGACTTATACAACGGATTAGAGGGGCCTGCATGCATGACAATACTGTTAAGTTTATAGCCAAACCCGCCCCACGCAATAGCATGGTTTTCAAGCCCCAATTTTTCGGACTATGCGGATCTTCGATCGTTTCGCATTTTGCATGATGTTTACGATGTACCGAAACCCATTCTTTGGTTTTAATACCAGTCGCTAACCATAACCAAAATCGAAAAAAATGACTGGCAATTGGATGCAGATTTAATGCCATATTAGATTTATTTCTATGCAAAAAAACGGTCACAGATGCAATGGTTAATTGCGTTAATATAAGAATAGCTATTACATATCCGCTTAAGGACAATCCTAGGAATCCGTATACCATAATATACCCCTTTTAAAGTCTTGGACCCCGAGTGTAATCAGCTTTACAAGCTAATTCATTGATCTAGATCATGATACAAATACCTGTTTTTCACCAAAAGTGATATAATAACGGGAAGTCTTGTTGTGGTGATATTATGAACCATGAAAACCCTGTTGGATCACAGTGCACAAAATGCGCCCCAGTGCCTTTTTGTTCCAAAAATGACCAAACAAACATCTGGGCAAGCAAACGCCAACTCAAACGTCATGAAGTTCTGCATCAACCCAACAATCAGTTTATTCACTTATACGCGATTCAAGACGGCGCATTAAAAACTCATGAGACAAGTCAAGATGGCAAAGAAATCATTCATGGACTTTATTTAAAAAACGAAGTCTATGGTTATGATGCCACTCATCAAGGACGCCATAACTATTACGTTACCGCATTATCCGAAACGGTTGTTTGTGAAATTTTTTATCCCAATTTCTTAAAACTACTGCAAGCAGAACCGAATCTATTGGTTATTATGCTTGACTTAATGAGTAGTCAATTGGCAACTGGCTTATATCGGCAATTTAGCTTAGCAAATCAGCGCCTGTGCGCATTTTTGTTGGATGTGTCTTCAAGATTAGGTCTCAAACAACAAACATTCTTATTGCCTATGAGCTATCAAGACATAGGGCATTATCTCGGTTTGACCACCGAAACAGTCAGCCGGCTTTTTTCTAGATTAAAACATGAGAAAATAGTCACCATTCACAACAAACAGATACACTTTCTTTTGCCTGAAAAACTCAAAGAATTGGCTGGTCAACAATATCCCCTTTGCTCAATTTGCTAGATGAAACGTACTAATGTAATCTTTGACAAAACCACAAGATTAATTTATAATCATCCGACCCATTTATTATATAAAAAGGCCCAATAATGATCAAAAGACTTTTTTGTTACCTTTCTGCTGTCATCACTGCAGTCCTGCTCACGCAAACATCTGCTCTGGCTGAACCTGCCAACCTTGGTTTGTTAAAGCAAGAACTCGTCCGTTATTATGATTCCGGTCAATATCTGAAAGAAATCACCGCAGTCGCGACACA
>CAISKC010000515.1 GCA_903885895.1 uncultured Legionella sp. | reverse complement strand
CACCGATTCATATCCTCTCTTTGGATACTTATTATTATTGGGATTGGAGCCGCCACTTAGCCTTGTCATACTTTGATGGCGCACCGATGGTCGCTTATTTCCTCAGAATAGGCACGTTACTATTTGGAAACACCTTATTAGCTATCTCTGCGGTAGGCATTGTCACAACAGCCATCACCGCTGTCATACTCTATAAAACCGGCCGCTTATTTCTTGAAAAAGAAGCAAGCTATATTGCTGTGTTACTTTGGCTATTTTCGCCATTGGTAACGTTGGATTTATTAAATCAAATCACTTTAAACACGCCATTAACCCTATTTTGGGCGTTCACTTTATATTTTATCGTCCGTTATATCACGTTGCAGTCATCCACCGATCTCTACTATATCGGGATCAGCGTAGGTCTCATGATGTTATCAAAATACTCCGGTGTCGTGCTGGTGCTAGGCATGAGTTTATTTTTGATTCAAACGCCTTACCGTCAATTATTCAAAAAACCGACACTCTATTTAGCTGGGGCAATCGCCATCATTCTTTTTAGTCCCGTTTTGCTATGGAACTATCAACACCACTGGCAATCGTTTATTTATCAACTAAATTCCCACACCCTACACTCAGAGCATTCCGCCATGCACAACCTATTACAGGCTGTTTCCTCTGTTTTTCTTTCATCGCTTAATTTTTTGCTCATCCCACCTTTGATATATGGCTTCAAACCCGCTGCCAATAAATCTTCTGCACCGTATTTTTGTTATATCGTCTGCATCAGCTTTTTAGTCTTTTATTTTATCCTTGCTACACATACCCAAATCCGTAGTTTTTGGTTAGAACAATATTTACTAACCGGTTCGTTACTGGCTGGGTATTACTACCAACAGTTCAAACATCACCGCGTTTTTCATATTTTAATTATTTGTTATGGCGTGATAAGTGTCGCTATCTTGCTCAACGATACCACTATGTTTAATGTGAAACCCACAAGAAAATTATCTTACTATCGATGGATGAAAACATTCAATGCAACACACATCCCCCAAACTGACGTGATTATTACGACCGGTTGGATGCAAGCACGCTCATTATTCTTTCTAAAACAGAAGCCTTACATTTATACACTGTGTGGGTCAAATCAAAATCAGTATGCGTCCTGGTCAGAAGCCATGCAGCAACGCATCCTCAATAAACAAATCACGCGCGCCATTTATATCGATACCCATGATAATAGCGCATGTATCAAACAATACTTTGATCACTGTGAACCACTCATGAATACGCCCACGCAAGACAATCAAACGCTTATTTTTGCTTATCAATGTGAAAACAAATCAGCATCCAGGCCCTAACCAAAACGCTCCGCATTCGCTAAGTCCCAATAAGGTTTATACGAATCAGGTATATCAGGCCCCAACAATTGCCCAGGCATCAAAAATTCATAAACTTCGCTTAATGGTTTTGCGCTATGCGTCGAAACACGCTGCATAATGTAATCTGGCGTTAAATAACTTGGATTGGTTAACCCCATAGCACCAACAATCTCTAAAAACCCATGTACCGTGTTGCGATGATAGTCTGCGGCACGCAATTTTTTCTCATCCACTACGAGGCCTCGCTGTAAACGGAGATTCTGGGTGGCAACGCCCGTAGGACAGGTATTAGCATTGCATTGCTTGGCTTGTACACAGCCTACCGCCATCATCATAGCGCGCGCATTCTGGCATATATCCGCCCCCATCGCGATTCTTAATACCATATCAAAACCCGTAGCAATTTTCCCACTCGCAATGATACGGATTTTGTCACGTAGGCCAATCCCAACCAAAGCATTACGCACAAAAATCAAACCATCCGTTAAAGGCTCACCAACATGATTCACAAACTCAAGAGGCGCAGCACCTGTCCCACCTTCTGCGCCATCAACTGTGATAAAATCAGGTAAAATACGCGTCTCCAGCATCGCTTTGCAAATAGAAAAAAACTCCTCTTTTCGGCCAATACAGAGCTTAAATCCAATCGGTTTTCCACCCGACAAATCACGTAATGTCTGGACAAATAATAATAACCCTTTAGGCGAGTCAAATGCGGAATGAGCGGGAGGAGATAAGACATCTTCACCCATTTTTATGTGGCGAATTTTAGCAATTTCCTCTGTAACTTTTGCGGCAGGCAAAATACCACCGTGCGATGGTTTTGCACCTTGCGATAATTTAATTTCAATCATCTTCACTTCATCCCGCGCGGATTCTGCTGCAAATAATTCCGGATCGAAGTTTCCATCCTGATCTCGACATCCAAAATAAGCTGTCCCTAATTGAAAAACCAAATCGCCGCCTTGCAAATGATAAGAGCTGATACCACCTTCCCCTGTATTATGCGAAAAACCACCCGCTTTAGCCCCTAAATTGATAGCCATGATCGCATTACCCGACAAAGAGCCAAAACTCATAGCGGCCACATTGAGACGCGATGCCAAATAAGGTTTTTTACAATCATCACCTCCAACAGAGATCCGTGACGCTACTTCTTCCGGCGCTTTCGGCGCTAACGAATGCAGCACCCAGGTATAGCCATCTTTCAAAATATCCTGTGATGTACCAAAGGGAATGGTATCTCGTACATTTTTCGCGCGTTGATAAATAATCGATCTAACTTCACGATTATAAGGCCGCTCCGCATCATCAGCAGCAACAAAGTATTGTTGAATTTCAGGACGAATAAATTCTAAGATATAGCGCATATGTCCCAGAACGGGAAAATTACGCAAAATAGTCCGCTTTTTCTGGAGTAAATCATAGACCCAGATGATAAGCATCGGGACGATAATAACTGGGAGCCACTGAGCATGCCCCCAAACAATCGCCCTGAGTATGAGCAACATAAAAATGATGCCAAAACCCAAATACCATTGACGTCGCATGAGCCATCCTTGATCCAAGCAATAGAATAATCATTCTAGCAAGTCTACAAAAAAATGCGACTCATCTATGAAAACCGTCTATATATACTTGTCACGACGAAGCAACTCAGTGACCTTTAAGATCTCTAAATTACTTCACTGCGCTCGCAATAACAGCGTTTACATGGGTGTCATTGCTGTGGGTGTTGGCACTGGCTCTGTAAAGTAAGTTTGCGTGGCATGCCAAACAGCATAACCAAGATCGGGCACAGCATGGATAAAAATACGCAGAAAATCTGCGCCTGAGCCACGGTTTAATCCGTAAAGACAACGTATAAACTCAGCACTTCTTTGTTTTAAAGCTGCGCTTTCTAATTCTTGATTGACTACAGTTGCCACACGAGAGCTTTGACTTGCATTGCGACCAAAAAAAGTTGAGAGCCGTCGTTGTAATCTGTTATCGTGGCTTTCTACAGTCCCTCGATACTGCACCCAATTTCCTGGAGAAAGGAGATGACTCATTTGTGGCTTGCTGAGAACCAGATATAGCTGATCCATCATAGCTTGGATAGCTTGATCTGCTAATAACGGTTGCGGTTCCATAAGAGCAAATTGAGGAATTACATTGGATGATCGATCTTCGTTATCTGGTCCCAGACACCAACTGCATGTTGCCACTAAAAGTAACAACGCATCATAATATTCGAGGTACAAACTTGCACGCTGATTCATCCAATATAATGCTGCCATCCACCCGGCAATCGCAGCCAGTCCTATAAACGGAATAAAAGGCGTATGCATCGCCACCAACGAAAACAACACAGCCGCCATGATTTTCTTATCCAAATGCCCCAAAGCCACCGATTTTTCTTTATAGAATTTAGTATGTTTTTTTACAAGATTACGATGCTCATCTAATTGAAAGGTTTTATAAACGCGAATAGGGCGCTGCTCACCGGTTTGTGCAACCGCATCGGATGGAATTTTGAAATAAGTTTTTGAGAGATCATGAATGCTATCTTTTGGATAAGCTAATTTAAATTTAGGCACAGAGGTCGTTTGTGTATCATAGGTAGGATCAGCCAGCTTCCGTACATAGTCCATGCTATTTCTCATCACCACACTCCCTTACTGATATAGGCTGCGTATTGTATAGACATTCATAATGCGACACAACTTTTCGCGTCCTCGTTTACCGTACTGCTATACTGTATAGGTAATCCATCAATCTGCTGACAACCATGCCCAAACCAACTCGATATCGAGTCATACCCTACACCATAGAAGGCCGCGCCATTGAAGTTACAGGGCTAGCGAGGCCAGGATTTAAAGAAAAACAAACAGCAGCCAGCGCCATTGCATATTTAAATCATCACCAAGTTCATACCGTCATTAGCTTAGAAGATCGAGGAAAAAATCAGTCATCAAGAACCCTCATTACAAAATACCCAGACATGCAATATATCGAAGATTATGCCGTCACGGATTTCCAACCACCCAGTATTGAAACCCTAGAGGGCATTTATAATATTGTGCATGATCATGCTTTAAATGGAAAAAAAGTAGCGATTCACTGTGCTGCGGGGTTAGGTAGAACGGGATCAGTCCTTGCCGCTTTAAAATTAAAAGAGCTTATGTTAGCAATGCCCTCTGATGCATTAACCGCTCATTTAAATCGTCGCAGCGAACACATCCAATTGGGACAATATGCAAAAGGATATAGTAAGGATGATACACGTGAATGTACAACGCTCGTCAAAAAATCGATTGAAATGATTCGTTCTCAAGGCCGTTTCTACAATGTAGATTACGTAGAAAATGAGGAGCAGGTTGATCAATTATGTGAATACCAAGAATATCTTATTCAAAAAATTTTGGAGCAGCGCCTAGCACTCAACCAAGCCTGTCAATGTCATGATGTGACAGAGATACGTCTTCAAATCAGTCAAGGTGCATCACCTACCGATGCTCAATTTGTCCAGGCCTATACAGACGGTAACATCGACGTGATGAATGTCTTAATAGAAGGGGGGCTATTACCCACTGACAAGATCTGTGAACCAATACATCAACCCGAGCATCATAACGCGAACCTATTTTTAGAACTCGCCATATTAGCTAGCCAACTAGAAACTAAATTGGAAAAATTAAGCTTTCTCTCACCTAATGACACAAGTAAACGGATGATGAAGGATATGAACACCGTGCTCACAGCAGTGAGACAATTTAGTTTGGCGTGGTCGAATGAAAATATGCCTTCCGAAACGCAGTTTCATGACCTCAGCATGGTCCTTGATAACGCTACAACCTCAAGCTTAGCCGATCATCGTGATATCATAAGAAAATCTCCCGTTTTACGTGAGGTCGCTAGCGCGACTCAAATTATCATCCAGGCTTTGAGCTTTCTTTTGAAAAAAGCATATAAACTAATAACACTTAATACAGAGTCAGTCCATGCAGAAGGGCTCAAGGCTATTTTGCAACAACCAGAAACCGATACGGTGATAAAAATCAGAGCGTTAAAAGACAAAATCCAGACACTAAAACAAGCGCCAGATAACCCACCACCACCAAATCCTCCCTCACCATCAAAAGGTTTTAACGATTGAACTACCCTGCTTTTTTCCATTCAGAAGGGCGTTATTGAATGCTAGCAGATACCCAGAAGAGAAAGCGTGTCCGTTGTGCATGAGCTTTAAGCAAATGATAATTTTCTACTATACTGATAAAAAGCACGACACCTTTCACGGATGAGGCGCTCAGTTGATCAACTCGAACTTATTAGATGATTATCAAATAGTGCGCCGCACAACGCAGTCCATTTGCTTGCCATTGGAAATCGAAGATTACGTTGTGCAGAGCATCGCTGATGTGAGTCCCATCAAATGGCATTTGGCACATACCACTTGGTTTTTTGAAACAGTGGTTCTTGCACCGCATATTAAAAATTATGTGCCCTATGACCCCTTATTTCATACGTTATTCAATTCTTATTATGAATCACTTGGAACCCCCTATCCACGAGTGGCGCGAGGTATTCTATCCAGACCAACTGTAGCCGATATTTACGCATACAGACAGTTTGTTGATGACGCTATGCAGACCTACCTGACGACTTGTTCTGATGAAGAATTGGAAATCATAAAACCACTAACCATATTGGGGTTGCAACACGAGCAACAACATCAAGAATTATTGTTAATGGATGTGAAATACAATTTTTCCGTACATCCTAATTTTCCTATTTATCAATCACTAGAAACGGTAGATACGAATCGTACCGGTTTACAGGAGCGCTTCATATCAGTTGAAAAAAAAATAGTGAAAATTGGGCATCATGAAGATGGATTTAGTTTTGATAATGAAAGGCCATGCCATGAATTATTACTGCCCTCCTATGCAATAGCCAATCGCCTCGTCACGAATTCGGAGTATTTAGCATTTATTGAAGACGGTGGATATCTCGATTCAAGACTATGGTTATCGGATGGCTGGGATTGTCTCAAAAAACAGCATTGGCAGGCTCCTTTATATTGGCATAATTTGGAGGGTGTCTGGCACCTCTTTACGCTACATGGATTAGTTGTTTTGGAAGCCCATGAACCTGTGTGCCATCTTAGTTTTTATGAGGCCGATGCGTATGCCAGGTGGCGAGGAAAACGTTTGCCAACTGAACCAGAATGGGAACATTTTGCCAGTCACTTATTTCGCGAGCCGCATCAAGAAAATTTCTTGGAAAATAAGCGCCTGCATCCACTTCCTGCAGTACCCAAAGAACAACCCCAACAATTTTTTGGTGATGTTTGGGAATGGACACAAAGCGCCTATCTGCCTTACCCAGGCTATAAGCCCTATTCTGGTACATTAGGAGAATACAATGGAAAATTTATGTGTAATCAGATGGTATTACGCGGTGGATGCTGTGTGACACCACGATCTCATATTCGTGTCACCTATCGAAATTTTTTTAAAGCTGAGCAGCGTTGGCAATTTAGCGGGATACGTTTGGCTGAAGACCATTAAATCCGGATAACTGTATCGTTTTTCACTGATGATAGGAATGCAGCGATGACTAAAATATTGAATATTGGCACCCCTCAAGATTTCCCTCATTTTCTTGATGAGT
>CAISKC010000514.1 GCA_903885895.1 uncultured Legionella sp. | reverse complement strand
TTTGAATCCAAGGATCGCTTGCTGGAAGCTCTTGAGATTGCTCTCGGGTTATTTCCCATTTATGGAGTGTTCGCTGGTTACCGAATGGTGCTTGCCTGTGAGCGATCAAAATTTACCGGACCTTTTCAAAGGCATGCACGACCTGGTTTATTATTGCGAGCATTTATCAATGCACATAAATGAACATGAAAAAGCATTACATTGGGCTGAGCACGGTAATTTTCAGTATAGTTGTAACTTTCGTCACTTTTCAGATAAGTTCAGTGTGTTACATACGGTGGCGGAAGTGTAATTTCTATGGTTGATAATGTAATAAAATTGGTTGGGTTTTAAAATCCTTCTTGAAGATATTATATTTTGGGCTCAGCTGCAACATAGGGTTTCACTCATTGCTTTAAATTTTATATACGTATATATTAATATGATCCAACCAATTTTGATACATTATCAACCATAGAAATTACACTCACTAATGGCCTTCAGGCCTTTATTAATAAGGGATTGATTGAAATCTCGTGGGACTTTTGTGTAGTGTGTACGTTAGCACCCAATGATAATGGATTGAATGAATTTATTTGCGCGATGTACTTTCAAGGTACACAACATCATCAGATAATATTAAGGAGCATTGCGTGCGCTTGTTTATCGCCGAAAAACCATCATTGGGTCGTGCCATTGCTCAGTATCTTCCAGCCAAAGGCGTACCACAAGGAGGCCAAGGTAGAAACGTTACGCACATTGTCGCAGGTGATGATGTAGTTAGTTGGTGTTTTGGACATCTATTGGAGATGGCCGAACCAGACGATTATAATGCGGCTTATAAACGCTGGTCATTTAATACCCTACCTATTGTGCCTGTAGATTGGCGCCTACTGCCCAGAGAGTCTGCCAAAACACAAATCAATGTGATTAAACTACTCTTGGGTAGGTGCGACATTGTCGTGCATGCTGGCGATCCGGATCGGGAAGGTCAATTATTAGTTGATGAACTATTGGTTTATTTAGGAAACACTAAACCTGTGCAACGGATTTGGTTATCAGCATTAGATGAGAGTAACGTGCGTAAAGCTTTGGCTAATCTTAACGATAATATAAATTATGCCAACCTTAAAGCCAGTGCTGAAGCGAGGCAACGGGGGGATTGGTTGGTTGGGATGAACCTGACGCGAGCATACACCCTTGCTGGACAACAAGGTGGCTATCAGGGGGTTTTGTCAATTGGTCGAGTACAAACACCGACGCTTGCGCTCGTTGTTAATCGTGATTTAACCATTGAAAACTTTAATCCCCGTGATTTCTATGCGGTGGTTGCAACCATTCAGACAACCAGCGGTAATTTTCTAGCGCGCTGGAAGCCATCGGAGGACGTACCTGTTGACGAGTCTGGTCGCGTCATTGATCAAAGGATTGCTGAGGAAGTTGTTGCTAAAACAACGGGTAAATTAGGTGCTGTAGTTAGCTTTGTGGCAGATAAAAAGAAGCTTGCGGCTCCACTGCCATTTTCCTTATCAACGCTACAAGCTACCGCAAATAAAAAGCTTGGGTTAGGCGCGCAGGAGGTTGTCGATATTGCACAGTCGCTGTATGAATCAAAATTAACAACATATCCACGGACAGACTGTACTTATTTGCCGGAAAGTCAATTTAGGGATGCGTCCAAAATATTAGCGTCACTGCCTGCTGAATATGATGAGTTTGTGAAACAGGTCGACACGTCCTTAAAATCGATGGCTTGGAACGACAAGAAAATTACGGCTCACCACGCTATTATCCCAACTGGGCATCGTGCCAGTCTGTCCGGAAAACAAAAACAGGTGTTTGACTTAATCGTGCGCGCATACCTAGCTCAGTTTTTTCCTGCGTACACCTACTGCGAGACAAGTATTGTTTTAGATTTTGAAGGTGAAACATTTACAGCTAGCGGTAAAGTTCCTTTATTACCGGGTTGGAAAATCGTTTACGTGGCAATAGAGGAGGAATCTACTTCCGCGGCGAAGGACAAAGCAGAGAAACAAACATTGCCATTGGTCAAAAAAGGTGAGTCAGTGGAATGCAATGACACCAAGGTTGAGTTCAAAAAAACAACACCACCTGCCAGATATACAGAAGGAACACTAATACAAGCAATGACTAATGTGCACAACCTGGTGGACGATCCTGAGCTTAAACGTCGATTAAAAGAAAACGCTGGAATTGGGACTGAAGCGACACGCGCAGGGATTATTGAAACCTTGAAAAAGCGGACTTTTATTGTTGAGAAAGGCAAACAAATTGTCAGTACAGCTGCGGGAAGGTGCTTGATTGCAGCATTGCCTAACGCAGTTAAAAACCCCGGGTTAACGGGGTTTTTTGAGCAGCTTTTGGATGGTATTGCCGAAGGGAGCTATACGATGGAGCAGTTTTTAAAGAAGCAGAGCGAGTTTGTAACTAAGTTTGTAAATCATGCTAAAACCTCGAATTTGGGGTTGGCACCAGCTCATCCATGCCCTGTATGTAAGATTGGCCATTTTCGTCGTCGCACAAGCAGTGTTGGTGTCATTAGTTGGTTTTGCGTGCGCTCACAAGAGGGATGTAACACCGTTTTTCAAGATCAAAACGGGAAACCTTATTTAACATGGGTTCAGGGTGAGTCTCAAACCATATAACGGGGGAGGCGTTGTTGCATAAATAGTTTTTTTGAACCATCACCCAGATTTGGTAAAAACCCCGCACCAAGATAATGTAATTGCGGCGACGGTATCTCCTGATGTTAATTTGCTTGATTTGATTAAATAAAAGACCAAGATGAAGGATTTTATCATAAATCACCCACTGATGTTCATCCGGTAAATACTGTACAAAATGCCATGACTTACGTCTTTTTTATAATATTGCATCCCACATTTCTGCATAACACGTTGTGATGCAATATGCATTTCTGGTGCAAACGCAATAATATAGCCTGCTTTAATATTTTGATTTGCCCATTTCAGCAATGCTGCCAATGCTTCGGAAGCATAACCTCTTCCCCAGAATTTTTTGTGCAGAAGATAGCCAACTTCTGTTTCTCCGACTTCGGTTAAGGCGAATCCACAGCGCCCAACAAACTCACCTGTTTCACCCAAAAACATCGAAAAACCTGGCAACCCGTTAATTTCATAATATGAAATCAGCTGATCCAATCGAACTTTAGTTTGTGCCTTATCTTGCGTCCCATCAGGGTAAAACTGTCTAACTTCGGCGTCACGATTAAGTTCTGATAAATAACCTAAATCATCTTGCTTTAAAAGTCGTAAATTAAGGTGTTTTGTTTTAATGATTACACTCATACAGCACTCCTCCGGAATTTCTTCGTTATAATTGATACGGATCGATAAAACGATTACAGGTCCTCTATGACAAGGCCACCTTTATCCGGTAAGAATCCCCCTACCTGTGCATCCCACAACGTTTTATATAGCCCGTTATGCGCTAACAGTTCACTATGAGTACCATCTTCTACGATTTTGCCATTATCAAAAACTAACACTCTATCCATATGCAACAGTGTAGAAAGACGATGAGCAATTACAATAGGCTTTGTTTCCTAGCTCATTAAACGAACACATTCGGGCGGTGAATTAAAAATGATGATATTCTTAACGACATTATCAATCCCCTGATTTGTGATCTTATCATGCCAAATAAATACGCTCAAAAAAAAGGATGGAAGGTTCCGAAACAAAAGTACAAGTTAAACAATTGGTCTGAATATAGCGATGCACTCCGTCGTCGTGGTGAGATTGATGTGTGGCTGTCGGAAGAGGCTATATCTCAGTGGCATGAAAAAGACAGGGTCTATGATGGGACTGGGACACCAAAGCTTTTTAGCGATTTTGCCATCATCACATGTCATGAAATACGTCAGGTTTATCGCTTACCCCTTCGACAAACGGAAGGGTTTATAAATTCACTCTTTAGGATCATGAATATACCACTTGTCTGCCCTGACTTTAGTTGTTTGAGCAAGCGACTTGCGGAACTGAATATCAAGGTTCCTCGTTACAAAAAAACAGGGCTACCAGAGGACGGTGTTCATGCGATAGCCATTGACTCTACTGGGTTGAAGCGCTTCGGTAGGGGCGAATGGCATCAAGAAAAGTACGAGTTGTCGAGCAAGGCC
>CAISKC010000513.1 GCA_903885895.1 uncultured Legionella sp. | reverse complement strand
GGCATAGCTTTGAAATACGGTATGTACGTCACGTTGTTGCGGTGGCAAATGGTTGACGCAAACACCATTAATTAAGATTTTGCCGCTGCTTGGTTGCTCAAAACCAGAAATCAAACGCAATAGGGTGGTTTTCCCACAGCCAGAAGGACCAAGTAAAGTAAGAAATTCTCCTTGGTAAACGTCAAGCGAAATATGTCTGAGTACTCGCGTGTTCCCATATGCTTTATGGAGATTAGAAATTTGTATGAGTGGTTGTGGCATGTCTTCTATAGTAAAACCATGATTATGCAATGGAATTGTATGGTTGTCTAGGGTCTAATATATTGCGGCATTGTCATGGGGTATTTGTAGAGAGCCCATCTCTGAGTCAGTGCCATCATTACAATGAACCGTTGTTGCAGTGGTTTTAGCAACGCCGCCGTGCCACATACAAAATCCGGAAAATTTATTTAAGTTCATGAGACCATGGATGGTACAGTACTGGCTAGAAGTCACCCCATTATCTAGTATGTAGCGACCTGTGGACGAGTCACAATACATGATCTTGGGTGTGGCCAGAGTCGATTCACTTATCAATAGTATACTGGCTATGAAACAAGCATTTCGGAGATTACGCACATGAAACCTTAATGTTGTGCCCTTATTTTAATCATAGCATACAATTTAAGGGATGATCGAAGTTCTAATGACGAATTTATAAGTGAGCTGGCTATCAACATTATGCTACACTTTATTAAAATCGATAGGGATATTCAAAATGACCAAACATAAAACAAATTCCAACAAATCGACCAAGCATTTTTTTATGAGTGCAGCGCCCCTATTTTTGATCCTGTTTATTGATAGCATGGGTTTGGGTTTGGTTTTCCCGATACTCAATACGCTGATATTTGATCCCAGTTCACATTTTTTTACAATAGAATTAACGGCTCATACGCGTAACCTACTCTATGGCGTAACGATTGGTACTTATATGCTATGTTGGTTTTTTGGTGCAGCATTTCTCGGTGATATGTCGGATCAAATCGGCAGAAAAAAGTGTTTAATGATTTGTTTACTAGGCGCGGTAATTGGTTATTTACTCACAGCCATGTCTGTCATATTTACTAGCTATAGCCTATTGATCTTAGGACGGATCATTGCTGGATTTACCGCGGGTAGTCAATCCATTGCGCAAGCAGCCATTGTGGATTTGAGTGAACCGGAACATAAAGCCAGAAATCTTGGATTTATCTTGTTTTTTTGTTCAATTGGTTTTGCGTTTGGTCCGATCATTGGCGGCTTATTATCTGCGTCATCTTTGGTATCATGGTTTAGTTATGCAACACCGTTTTATTTTGCGGCGAGTATTTCATTTGTAAATGCTCTTTTTTTGCAGGGGCTATTTCATGAATCTTTTACCCATGTACATAAGATTCGATTTAAGCTGCATCACGCGATAGAGATTTTTATATCTGCTTTTAAGCATGAACATATTCGAGAGCTTTCTGTTGTGTTTCTCATTATGATCTTTGGTTGGTCTGGTTTTTATTCTTTTATATCCATGTATTTATATCAAACGTATCATTTTTCCTCCTTACAAAATGGATTTTATATGGGACTGATGGGCGTAGGATTTGGGATTGGAACAGGGCTTTTAATTGATCCGCTTACCAAACGTTTTTCATTAAAATCATGCACTATCAGTGGTTGTATTTTAGCAGCGATAGCGATGATACTCACTGCCACCGCACCTCAAGAGGTTTATGTCTGGGTTGAAGTGGTATTTGTGGCAATCGCAATGGCTATCGCTTATTCCACCATCTTAACCTTATTTTCTAATCAAGTTGATGATGATTCGCAAGGGTGGGTCATGGGCGTGACAGGGGCCATTATGGCACTTGCTTTTGGCGTCAATGGATTGATATTGGGGGTTTTATCCAATTTTAGTTTACAAATGCCCCTTCTCATTTCCGCAGTTTGTTTAATGGCAGCGGCGGGTTTAATGATAGGGATCTGCAGACGATTTTAGGAGTTTAAGCGGTTTTCCTATGCTTCTTCTTCTATCAGCGCTACCGTATCACTGGTTTCCAATTCTATTGCTTCCAATTCTACAGCTTCTATTTTTTGGAACCGTTGTGATATTTTTTTCGCAGAAGTATTGACGTCATTGACATCTTGATGCGCCAAATCAATATGTTTGGTGAGTTTGTCCATGCGCTTTTCAAAGCGTTGAAAATCATCGGCCAATGAATGTAAATGTTTTTGAATGATATGAACTTGTTTACGTGTGGCGTCGTCTTTTAAGACGGCACGTGCCGTGGTGAGTACGGCCATTAATGTGCTAGGTGAGACCAGCCAGACTTTCAAGCGCTGAGACATGGCCACAATTTCTGGGTAATTAGCATGGATTTCTGCAAAAATGGCTTCTGCGGGAATAAACATCACTGCGCCATCCGCTGTTTCTTCTGGAATAATATATTTTTCTGCAATGTCTTTGATGTGTTTTTGTAAATCCTGGCGAAATTGTTGTTGTAAGCCTTTGCGCTCCACGGAAGCGGCATCAATGTTCATGAGTTTTTGGTAGGTTTCTAACGGAAATTTAGCATCAATGACGAGATTGCCGGTAGGTTGTGGTAAAAATAAAATACAGTCCGCTCTTTTTTGATTGCTCAGAGTGTATTGCATGCTGTAATGAGAACTAGGTAAAACATTGGCAATGAGCGCAGCCAATTGCACTTCACCAAAGACGCCGCGTGCACGCTTGTCGATTAGGACATCTTGTAGACTGACGACATGTTGCGATAACTCTGTAATTTTTTTTTGTGCTTCATCGATCAGCGCGAGGCGTTTGACCACATCGAGAAACGTCGCGGATGTTTTTTCAAAGCCCTCAGTAAGACGATTTTGAACTTGTTGCGTCAAATTATGCAAATGGTTGCGGATTTCCTCAGTGACTGCAAGCAAATGTTGCGATAGTCCACTGGTATGTTGTTTGAAACTATGACCAATTTGTTCACGCACATCCGTCATTTGGCGTTGAATATTTTCAACAATTAAGGGTTGTAGGCTCATATTGGTTTGCGTTATTTTATCATGGATACTGATTTGCCCTGTATGCATGAATTGTTGGAGATCTTGTTGTATTTCATGCAAACTAGTACGCAGTAAGAGTTGAAGTTCCGTATGTTGCTGCTGAATTTGCTGCGTGGTTTTGCGCTGTTGGGATAGGGTCAAGCCAATACAGACGAACCCTAATAAGGTTAACCCACCAAGTAAATAAGGTAAAACAATGAGAAAGAAGGGTGCGATCATGGGTCTGCTTAGTAATGGAAGTCATCATAAAGTACCGTATTGCTTATGAGTTTGTCCAGAGAAGAAAGAGGAAAAGTGTATGTCGGCTGTTTCTGAGAAAATTGCGCTGTTACGTGAGAAAATTCGTCTTTATGATCAGCATTATTATGGTTTGGATGAGCCCCTTGTGCCAGATGCAGAATATGATCGGGGTATGCGAGAGCTCGAACATTTAGAACAAGAACATCCTGAGCTGATTACATTGGATTCCCCCACACAGCGTGTGGGCGCTGCGACAGCCAGTGCATTGCGTCCTATTGCGCACCATACGCCTATGTTGTCTTTGGCGAATGTGTTTTCTGAAGAAGAATTAAGCGCGTTTTTACAGAGAATGAGTGATAAATTGGACGTGAATACGGCGGATTTTTGGTTTTGTTGTGAACCGAAATTGGATGGTTTGGCCGTCAATTTATGTTATGAAAATGGGGTTTTACGCCATGCAGCGACCCGGGGTGATGGACAAACTGGGGAAGATATTACCAATAATGTACGAACTATCGCAGCAGTACCATTACGCTTGTTGACTAAAAACCCACCTAAATTACTTGAAGTACGTGGCGAAGTCTATATGCCAAGAGCGGGATTTTCTGCTTTGAATGCAACCATGGTGGCACAAGGGGACAAGACATTCGCAAATCCCCGCAATGCGGCGGCAGGCAGTTTGCGGCAACTCAATCCCAATATCACTGCCCAACGGCCATTGGCGATGTATTGCTATGGGATCGGTGTTTATGAAGGGACTGATCCTTTGCCAGATAGTCATTTTGCGCAATTATCGCTCTTACGAACTTGGGGATTGCGCGTATCGCCTGAGAGTCGGCGTGTGCAAGGTATTCAAGGTTGTCTAGATTATTATGCGGAATTAGGTGCTAAGCGCGATAAATTGGAGTTCGAGATTGATGGAGTGGTGTATAAATTAGATGACATCGCTTATCAACAAGTCTTAGGGTTTGTGTCACGCGCACCGCGTTTTGCTTGCGCGCATAAATTTCCAGCGATGGAAGAAATGACCAGGTTACTAGCCGTCGATTTTCAAGTAGGCCGCACGGGGGCTTTGACCCCTGTAGCGCGTTTAGAACCTGTCCATGTTGGTGGCGTCGTGGTATCCAATGCGACTTTGCATAATATGGATGAGATTCAGCGCAAAGATGTGAGAATAGGGGATACCGTGATTGTGCGGCGTGCTGGGGATGTCATTCCAGAGTTGGTCTCTGTGGTATTGGGTCAACGTCCTGCTTCTACGCAAATCATTCATATGCCTAAAAACTGTCCTATTTGTGGTTCTGAGGTAGTGCGTGAACCCGATACAGCTGCGGCGTATTGCACGGGTGGTTTGTACTGTCCGGCTCAGGTGAAACGTGCGATTGTGCATTTTGCGTCGCGTAAAGCGATGGAAGTCGATGGATTGGGCAAATCGGTCGTTGATCTGTTAGTAGCGCATCATTTCGTCCAACATATCGATGATTTATATCATTTAGATGCCAAGAAATTGGCGTGCTTGCCGCGTATGGGTGCTTTATCAGCGGAGAATTTGGTTGAGGCATTGACGAAGTCCAAGCAAACGACTTTCGCAAGATTTATTTATGCATTAGGTATTCCGGAGATTGGAGAAACAACGGCACGGACATTGGCCCAACATTATCAGTCTATACAAGGGTTGCAGCATACGAATATGGAAGCATTGCTGGCTTTGCCTGATATTGGACCTGTGGCTGCGCATTCGGTCTTACAGTTTTTTGCGCAACCCCACAATGTTGCGATGATAGAACGATTACTTGCGGCAGGGATTGCTTGGCCGATCAAGCCATTAGAGAAGCAATCTACAACCCATCCTCTGTATCAGAAAAAAATAGTCTTAACTGGCACGCTTGCGCATATGAGTCGTGAAGAAGCCAAAGAGCGCTTATTGGCAGTGGGGGCCCAAGTGGTGGGATCGGTCTCTGTCAAAACCGATTGGGTCTTGGTGGGACAGGATGCGGGTTCAAAATTGGATAAAGCAATAGACTTAGGGATCCCAACCTTAACAGAAGCAGAGTTTCTTGACTTGCTAGAAGCAGGAAAGTAGAGTGTAAAACCTATAACGCTTACTCCATATGCAAGAGGTTTGAGTAATGATTGGTGAACTATGAACGATACATCTGATACCCCTGAATTTGTCCATTTACATCTGCGATCCGAATACTCTTTGGTAGATAGTACGATTCGTATTGCATCTTTGATGGATACCTTGGTAAAGATGAAAATGTGGGCGGTTGCGGTCACTGATTTTTGTAATTTGTTTGCAGGTGTCAAAGTTTATCAGGCAGCTCTGGCAGCAGGGATTAAGCCAATTTTGGGGTGTGATGTCCTGTGTTGCGAAGCGCAAACCCCGGAACAAGCTTTTCCTTGTGTGTTGTTGTGTCAATCTGAACAGGGTTATCGGAATCTCACGCGTTTGATTTCTAAAGCTTATCAGGAAGGACAATATCACGGACAACCCCGTATTCATTATGATTGGTTGACCTCTGGTGCGGAGGGGTTACTGGTTTTATCAGGCGGATTTGCAGGTGATGTCGGACAGGCCTTGTTGCAGGATGATCTGGAGCGTGCCCAACGTTTGGCGCAAGATTGGTTAGCAAAGTTTGGGGATCGATTCTATTTAGAGATAACCAGAACCAATCGACCTGAAGAAGTAGCTTATAACCAAAAACTCATGCATTTGGCCGATCAATTACATATTCCTATCGTGGCTACAAATGATGTGCGCTTTTTGCAAGCGTCTGACTATGATGCCCATGAAGCACGCGTATGCATTCATCAAGGGGAAGTCTTGGCGGATGAGCGGCGCAAAAAAAAGTATTCTGACCAACAATATTTACGGACCGCCAGTGAAATGGCTGCTTTATTTTCTGATCTACCTCAAGCTTTGCAAAACTCCGTAGAAATTGCCAAACGTTGTACGGTGACTTTGAATCTTGGACAGTATTTTTTGCCTAAATTTTCGATATCAGATGGATCGACAGAAGCATCTTATTTAACCATGTTAGCGCAGCAGGGTTTAGAGCGTAGATTGGAACGCATTCAATTAACGCCTGTTTTAACTCGAGACGCCTATGATCAGCGTTTGCAAATCGAGCTGGATGTGATCAATCCAATGGGTTTTTCTGGCTATTTTTTGATTGTGGCTGATTTTATTCAATGGGCGAAATCACATGGTGTGCCAGTCGGGCCTGGACGGGGTTCGGGTGCAGGCTCTTTGGTGGCTTATGTGTTAGGTATTACTGATATCGATCCCTTGCCGTATGATTTGCTGTTTGAGCGGTTTCTCAATCCAGAACGCGTATCGATGCCGGATTTTGATATTGATTTTTGTATGGACGGTCGAGATCGCGTGATTGAGTATGTTGCGGAAAAATATGGACGGTCTGCTGTGTCGCAGATCATTACTTTTGGAACGATGGCAGCCAAAGCAGTCGTGCGCGATGTTGGACGGGTGTTAGGTCACCCTTATGGATTTGTAGATAAAATTGCCAAACTCATTCCTTTCGAACTGGGTATTACATTACCTGAAGCCCTCAAACGGGAACCCGAGTTAGCCAATCGTTACCAAAATGAAGGGGAAGTGAAAGAGCTGTTGGATTTGGCGCTTTCTTTAGAAGGTATTACTCGCAATGCTGGTAAGCATGCTGGAGGGGTCGTGATTGCGCCCTCGGAATTAACTGATTTTACTGCGATCTACTGTGAGGAAGGGACCCATCAATTGGTGTCTCAATTTGATAAAGATGATGTGGAAGCTGTGGGTTTGGTGAAATTTGACTTTCTAGGCTTAAGGACGTTAACCATTATTCATTTGGCGTTGGATATCATCAATCGAGAGCGCCAAGCTACGGGCCAAACAGATATTGATATTACGACCATTTCCCTAGAAGACAAAGCGAGTTTTGATTTATTGAAATTGTGTCAGACCACAGCAGTGTTTCAGCTAGAGTCACGTGGCATGAAGGATTTGATTCATCGTCTACAGCCTGATACCTTCGAAGATGTGATTGCGTTGGTCGCTTTATTTCGACCTGGCCCGTTGCAATCTGGGATGGTGGATGATTTTATTGAACGTAAACATGGTTTAGCAGCCATTGAGTATTTGCATCCAGATTTGGAATCTATCTTGCAGCCAACGTATGGCGTTATTCTGTATCAAGAGCAAGTGATGCAAATCGCACAAGTCTTGGCTGGGTATACCTTGGGCGCTGCTGATTTATTACGTCGCGCAATGGGAAAGAAAAAACCGGAAGAAATGGCAAATCAACGGGCCATCTTTACACAAGGCGCGTTGCAGCGTGGTATATCTCTCGAGATCTCAACCGAAATCTTTGATTTGATGGAAAAATTTGCCGGATATGGGTTTAATAAATCGCATTCTGCTGCGTATGCAATGATTGCTTATCAAACCGCGTGGTTAAAAGCACATTACCCGGCAGCCTTTATGGCTGCAGTATTGTCTTCAGATATGGATAATACTGATAAAGTCGTTGGTTTTATTCAAGAATGTAAGAGCATGAAGCTGACCATCTTAGCACCTTCTATTCAGCATTCTGGGTATGCTTTTTCTGTTGTGGATGCGCAAACGATTCGCTATGGCATGGGCGCGATTAAGGGCTTGGGACAGGCTATGATTGAGGGTCTCATAGAAGAACGTAGCAAAAATGGGCTTTTTTTAGATTTATTTGATCTCTGCCGACGTGTTGATTTGCGTAAGATCAATCATCGCGTTTTAGATGCGTTGATTAAGAGTGGCTGTATGGATGATTGGCAAATTGAGCGCGCCGTCTTAATGCACAATCTAGATAACGCTATGACTCTAGGTGCGGTGCATGTACAAAATTCGCATACAGGCCAAGGCGATTTATTTGCGCTGTTTGACGAGGATTTGGGGGGGGCGGATACGTATAAGGCCTGTTCACCTTGGTCGTCGATGCTGCGCTTAAATTCTGAAAAAGAAACGCTTGGGTTTTATTTAACAGGTCATCCGGTTGATCCTTATGAGCAGGAGTTTCAAGCGTTTGTGCAACCTCTGGCACAGTTACCTCATTTGCACATTAAGAAAGTGTTGATTTGTGGCTTGGTGAATCAAAGTAAAAAAATTCTGACCAAAAGAGGTAAGAGTTTGGTGATTTATAAAATGGAAGCAGCCCAAGCGCAGGTCGATGTTGTGGTGTTTTCTGAGGTATTAGAGGCACTTGATGCGCCTATTCAAAATGGGGACATTATTTTAGTCGATGGGGAATTGGGACAAGATGATTATACGGGTGGCATGCGCATCATGGCGACTCAATTATTTACTCTAGAAAGCGCTCGCATGAAATATGCACGTTGCTTAAGACTACATTTGAAACCCAGTGATGAAAAATTGATTCCACAACTCAAAACCATCTTGCAAGCACATCAAGGCAATTGCGTGGTGCAGATTTGTTATGCCAATGCCACGGCAAGTGCTACGTTAAATTTGGACAGCGCATTTTTTGTTAAGCCAGGGAATCAGTTACTTTCTTTTTTAAAGGAAGCGTTGGAACCGGAATGTGTGACATTATGTTATTGAGTTTTAAAATATGAGGAATGGTGCCAGAAAGTCTTTGATGTGAGAGAGATAAATGCGAAGGTCTTGCATTTCCTTTTCCTCTTGAGGGGAGAAGGTGCCCGATAGGGCGGATGAGGGGTGATAAAGCCAATCGATTAGGAAATAAGTATGCGATTCTTGTTATGGATGATGATCAGTGCGTTGTTAGTGGGTAGTGTCTATGCCGCAGCCGACTCAACGAAGTATACACATGATTTTTGGTTACCACGTTACCATAAGCAACGCTTGGCTTATTGTTTACTGGACCAGAAAACCTGTGGACAGGCTGTGGCGGATCGCTATTGTCAAGCCTTAGGCTATGTTGCAGCGCAACGCGCTACGATTGATTACAATGTTGGTTTCACTAGTTTCATAGATAAAGAGCGGTTTTGTCGTGGATGGACATGTCATGGCTTTAAATTGATTCGTTGCTATGCCAAAGCACGACACAAACCGAAGCGTCAGTACTATTATCGCTATAAAAAATTTGTATTCCCACGAATGCTGCATTATCGGGTTGATTGGTGTTACCAAGGACATAAGCACTGTGGTAAGAGAGCCGCTTATGCTTTTTGTAGACATATGGGATATGATGCCATTGCGCAATATCTGCCAGAGGCGCATTTGGCAGCCACTCGTTCTTTGGGAAATCAAAAATTATGCTTTGGTGATTGCAAAGGTTTTGCTGCTATTACCTGCTCACGCTGATTAATTACTAGGTAACGTCCCTAAAGTTTTTT
>CAISKC010000512.1 GCA_903885895.1 uncultured Legionella sp. | reverse complement strand
GCAATTCTTCAAAATCAATTTTCCCTTCCCTTACGATGCTTGGAAACAATGATTTAAGTGTTTCTATATTTTCCTTCGCAAAATCTGGCGATTTTGAGAGTGGGTGACCGCTGGTTATCTTTTCAATCATAACAAATTTTAATCGGTTTTATTAAAGAGGAATTAATGTTTGGTTAATTCCATTCAGTAAATCTGGATTTACTTTTTGTTCTTCGGCAAACTGTATCCATGTTTTTACCACACTACTTATTTTATCAATAATTTGTTCTGGCTTTTTTAAACTTATATTTTTAGCTACCGCCAAAAGGTCTTCACGATTTATATTTTCCCGCTTGCCGTTTACGCTGAGGGATTGGCGGCTTACCCAAGTGCTTCCTGGTCGGTAAGCATGGCATATATCATATGCAGGAGATATTTTCCATTCGCCCGTTTTATCCATCACAAAAGCGAAATTCTTAGTATGGTCATCACAGTTGCGAGCCATTACATTAAATACCATGCGCCTAAACATTTGTTCCATTTGCGGATAGGGCAGATGCAATGTGCGCATGGTTTGAAACAATTGCTCATATCCAAAGCTGTAAATGTCATTAAAGTCGTAGTGCATCATTGCACAAAAACTCTGCACATGTAATTTCCCTTCGCCATGCACTCTGTCAAACCGCTGAGTCATAAAATGCGCTCGTCCATTTTCTTCGTATAACCTGCATTCAGTCATTTCAATTTCACAGGCTGTTGCCATTTTGTAATAAGCCATTTCCACCCTTCCATATCCTTTGGAGGAACCAAATTGAGCATCAGTTACCCCATCTAATTTTATCAGCCAGTGTGTAAATCCTTTAGGGGCTTCGGCTTGCCCTGACTTCACTTCACCTGTAAGGGGATTATAGGCTATTACTGCTTTTGCCCGTGCCCCACCAGCCGAGGTTCCAATTTTCAAAATATCCATCAAAGCTTTCTCCTCATCTTGCTTCAGATTGGCGGCAAAGTTCTTGCGCCCAGTTAATATTTCCTCTGCTATGTTTACCAGATTGCTTATTTCAAGTTTGGTTGCAGAGTTGGAGCCTTTGGGTTGAACTGGTTCAAATTCCAATGCACCCATGCCCCGTTTTCCTATAAAACAAAGTATTTCTATAGGAGTCATGCTGTCTTGGGCTCTACCTTCTTTTGCCAACCAGGCGTTTATCAGGTTATTTCCGTAACGGTCAGGTAATACATCAGCTAATAAGCCTGGTAGTCCTTTAAATGTGGGTTTTGCTCTTAGTTCCGAAAACGAAAATATAGGGTCGTTTGCCGCTTTCGCCAAAGGCATCATAATTGGAGCAATGTCTAAGTGCAGGTTTAGAAACTTGCGGTCGAATTCAAATTCGCCAATTTGTTTATTGGCGTTCCATATTACTGCGCCTACACGTTTATTCCAAAGATTGATAAATGCTGCTGTTTGTATTGCCACAGTTTAATTATTTCTTGTGTTTGCTTGCCCGCTGCCGATTATTCAATAAAGATTTTGCCACTTCTATAGGGCTGAGTCTCATATCCACCTCAAATATTTGTAACACCTGCAATTGCTTTAATACTCTTAATACCTGAATCAGAGAATTAAGCGTGCCCCCATTGCCATTTTCGAGTAGAATTATTGTGGAGCGGTTAATTCCAGCTTCTTCTGCTACTTGTTGTTGAGTCTTATTTTGCCTTAAGCGAGCGTCCTTTACATACCGACCAATCCCCTCTAAGAGGGCAGAGTCACTCATAGCATACCACTCTGTGTTGTTATTTTCCTTCATTATGCGCTATTTTTAAGCTCAAAGATATAAAATTACAACATTACACATTTATGAAAATGTTGTAAAAATACACCATTAACATTAAATAATGGCTACAATGATGGAATAATACAACATTTAAGCCTACTTTAAACTTATCAATGCTCTTAAGTTTTCTATTGCTTTGCGTTTATGTTGAATGGATGTGTTTAAGCTCACCCGTATATTCATTTGTGTTTCCTTTTTTGCCTGATTTTGCAATAGTGCTAATTCCCCCTCAATCTGGGTACGCCGGTCAAACTGACCACCTAAGGCCGGAGCAAATTGACCACTGATTTTG
>CAISKC010000511.1 GCA_903885895.1 uncultured Legionella sp. | reverse complement strand
TGGTGTATCTATCCTATGTACGATTATGCGCATCCTATTTCAGATGCATTAGAGCATATTACTCATTCTTTATGTACTTTGGAGTTTCAAGACCATCGGCCTTTGTATGATTGGTTTTTGCAACATTTACCCGTGCCTGCTAAGCCTGTACAAACAGAGTTTGCCCGGTTGAATTTATCTCATACCGTCACCTCTAAACGTAAATTACGCGAATTGGTTGAGAAAAAAATTGTGGCAGGTTGGGATGATCCTCGTTTGCCTACTTTGTGTGGAATGCGGAATAGGGGCTATCCTGCCGAAGCTATTCGCCAATTTTGTGATGTGATTGGTATATCACGTGCAGATTCTGTCATTGATATGTCTATTTTAGAAGAATGTGTACGCGCTGATTTAAACCAAAAATCTGCAAGAATGTTATGTGTTCAAGATCCTATAAAAGTTGTGATTGAGAATTATCCCGCAGACAAAGTAGACATGTTGAATGGCCCACTTCATCCATCTGATCCTGCCTCTGAGACTAGGGCTATCCCTTTTACGCGCGAGATTTATATTGAACGCTCAGATTTTATGGAACATCCTTCTAAGCAATTTTTTCGCTTGAGCCCCGGTACGGAAGTCCGCCTGCGCTTTGCGTATGTGATCAAATGCACGGATGTCATACGCAATGATCAAGGTGACATTACGGAAATTCGTGCGGTTTGCGACCCAGATACCTTGGGTAAAAATCCGGAAGGTCGGAAAGTCAAAGGCGTTATTCATTGGGTGTCGGTAAGTCATGCGCATCCATTGCGTATTTACCAATATGATCGTTTGTTCCATGATTCGAACCCGGCGCGTGAGGAAGATTTTCTTCAATTTATTAATCATCAGTCTTTGGTGACTTTACAAGGTTTTGCAGAGCCGGCTGTGGCTCATTTGGCTTTACGGACGATCGTTCAATTTGAACGTCTGGGCTATTATGCTATGAATGAAATTTCTGCGACAGGTGAGGTGATTTGCTGTCATCGTGTGGTAGATTTGAAAGACACCTGGGGCAAGCTTGAGGCTAAACATTCATGACCATTACGTTATATAACAGTCTTAGTCGCCAAAAAGAACCACTGATACCCTTACATGAAGGCAAAATCGGTATGTATGTTTGTGGTATGACTGTTTATGACCGTTGTCACCTTGGGCATGGACGGTCTATGGTGTGCTTTGATGTGATCGTGCGCTTTTTGCGCTATAGCGGCTATGCTGTGACGTATGTGCGAAATATTACTGATATCGATGACAAGATTATTGTGCGTTCGGTGGAGCGCGGGATCTCTTTTCAAGATCTCACAGAAGAGCAAATCGCATATATGCACGCAGACGAAAAAAACCTAGGTATTTTGTCGCCAGATGTGGAGCCGCGCGCTAGTCAATATATAGCAAAGATTATTGCATTGATTCAGCGTTTATACGATACCGGTTATGCTTATGTAACCAAGCAGGGCGATGTTTGCTTTCGTGTAGACAAATTTAAAGAGTACGGTAAATTATCGCAACAGAATGTAGATAAATTGATTGCTGGCAGCAGAATTGAGATTGATCAAGATAAATTTTCTCCGGTTGATTTTGTGCTTTGGAAACAAGCCAAACCCAATGAGCCGGCATGGGATTCGCCATGGGGTGCAGGGCGGCCTGGCTGGCATATCGAGTGCTCTGCTATGGCGATGGATCAATTGGGCGAAGAGTTTGATATTCACGGTGGTGGTCTTGATTTACAATTTCCGCATCATGAGAATGAAATCACTCAATCTGAGGCTGCAACGGGACACGGCTATGCTCGCTATTGGTTGCATGCGGGCATGTTACAAGTTAATGATGAAAAGATGTCTAAGTCATTGGGCAATTTTTTCACCATCGAGGATATTACGCAGATCTATCATCCCGAAATTGTTCGTTATTTTCTGTTGAGCAGTCATTACCGGTCGACTTTAAATTACACCGATGAAACGATCATGAATAGTTCCAAAGCGCTGATGCGTTTGTATCAAGCATTACGTACTGTGCCTGCTATGGATACGGATGAGATTGATCCTGTATGGGTTGCACGTTTTTGTGCCGCGATGCAAGATGATTTTAATACACCAGAGGCTTTGTCGGTTTTGTTTCAGCTAAGTCATGAGCTGCACAAAACGCAATCTCAGGTTTTGGCCGCAACGCTAAAACACTTAGGTGGCATATTGGGGATTTTACAATGCCCGATTGAATCTTTTTTACAGGCGATGATCCAAACTGAAACATGGGCGAAAGCAGATATCGAAGCACTGATAGTGGAGCGAAATCAAGCACGAGTAGACAAAAACTGGGCGCGTGCAGATGAGATTCGCCAGCTGTTATTGACAAAAAATATTGAATTAGAGGATAGCAAAACAGGCACCATTTGGCGGCGAATTCTTTAGAGCCCAGACTCTATAGGGTCTCGGATAATATTTTGCGCTTGTAATGACGGCCTGGTGCAACACGCTACGTTTGTTTTAATGATCTAAGGACTTAGCATGCGTTATTTATATTTATTCATGATTTTACTATGTCATTCGCCCGTTTACGCTATACCTGAATTTGATCCCGCGCAATCCTCCTTTCTAGTCATTTCGGATATTCATTTGAATATCCATACCCAGCATGCTATGGAATTTGCACCTAAAGACGCTACGATTAGCAATGATTTGGATATAGCAACCTACGTGCAGCTTGTGGATAAAATAAAAGCAAGCATCCAATCTGGCGAGCTTGCCAAACCGGAATTTATTCTTTTATTAGGGGATTTGGTTGGGCATGTTCGTTTTTCGAATGAGGATGTGGTGAATAGTGAACGCGTAGTTTTAAAGACTTTGCGGGCGGCATTCCCAGATACGCCGGTTTTGTATGATTTCGGTAATAATGATTCTTTGGAAAAGGATTATGGTCCTTTCCGTGCTAGCAAATCCGTATTGGGTTTTTTATCCCCCCTTGCAGTCATCAAAACGATATGGCCTCATGGTCATTTTTTATCGACGGGTTTACTATGTGAGAGAGCGAATACTTATCCTTGCTTGTTGGAGAGAAATACCACTGGTGGGTATTATGCTGCTTATCTCAAACCGAATTTACGTCTGATCGCATTGAATTCTGTGATGTTTGCTAAAAAGGAACATGGGTATGATAACCGTACCAAATTGGGTCAATTACAGTGGTTGGAACAACAGCTGCGAGAAGCAGAAGCTGCGCAAGAAGCTGCTTTATTGGTGATGCATATTCCACCAGGGGATAACATTTATAAGGCATATTTTTGGTCGGATACGGCATTTTTGTCCAACGAGCATAGCCAACAGTTTCATGAGATCATCCAAGCCCATCATGGATGTTTGACAGGCATTTTGGCAGCGCATACCCATAAGGATGAGATCAAAGTATTTGAAAATTCTGAACATGTACCGTTAGTTGGCGTGTATCTGAATCCCGCCCTTTCCGCGTCACATGGTAATGCACCTTCTGTTCGATCGTATGTGTTAAGTCCTTCTAATCATAATTTAGGTTGGGATCTCAGTGATTACCGAACCTATTATTTCACTCAGCCAGATCGTGAGACTATCCAGATACAACAGCTATATCAATTTAAAAGCATTTATTGTGGCAAGGGCGCCCAACGCATGAATGATTGTTTGGCTGCAGTAACAATCGATAATTTGTCGCGTTATTTGCAAGCTGGCAACCGTAATTTTAATGAAAGAATCTCAGCTCCTCAAAATATTCGCATTGTACATAGACTATACTAAATGATGTGGCGTATGTGCAGGGAGATATCACGATGGCTATTTTTTCTGAACCTAGTAATATGGTTTTTTTCAGTTATGATGGAAAAAAAGCGGTCACTTCGGCAGATGCAGGTAAGCGTACTTTAAGTGATTGGAATAGACAAATCACAGCAGAACAAAAATGCAGTTATTTTATCAATGGAATAAATCTGCGAGAATTACGAGAAAATATACTCAAAGAAGGGAAGTGCCAGCAGCTTGAGTTTGTGGATCTTGCCGAATTTAAACAGTTTTTAAAAGAATATCTTTTTAAAGATTTGACAGATAAAAAAGCGGATGTAGCCGTAGAGCATGCTATTTTGCAATGGCATCAAGCTGGTATTCAGCATGCGACGTATCAGCATACATGGGCGTATACATTAGAGCATTTCCCTAATATGCAAATTCCTGAACCCAATTGCACCGTGCATTTTATAAGTACGCAAGAGGGTGTTTGCATTAACGAGAACAATACTTATCCGGAATGGGTAGAGGTACTGTCTAGTGGGGAGCTTAAGAAACATACTCCTGATGAAACAAAGGCTTATTGTGCCCATACCAGTACAACTTATCTGTTCACACCAGAGAGTATCGAATTACAAGGACTTAGTATTGACTGTCCTAGCCTTCACTTTGCACAACTTTTTGATAAAAAACCTGGAGAAGATATTATTACGTTGTTAACCAATTGCTTTTTTCGCGCATTACAAGCGTTTATTAAGCGATTTTATTCTGATTATACGCCAGTAGCCACTGCAGAACCCGATGAACCCCAAACCACTTTTGTGCATCCCCATCTTAAGCAATAGTCGGGGGCAATGTAGGGGCGAGCGGCGCTCGCCCTTTCATCAAACATCAAAATAGGTGTGATCGGAAAAAAGGGCGAACGCCGCTCTGAGGTATCTATCCAAATTTTAACCAAAATGTATAGTGATAAAACTCTAATGTTGGTTGACCGATTTAGAAAAAATGTTTAAATCTCCTCCG
>CAISKC010000510.1 GCA_903885895.1 uncultured Legionella sp. | reverse complement strand
GCCCACCATTCCGAAGAAATAATCATCCCTGAAGCAGGATTTTAAATTATTTCTTCGAACTGGTGGACACGCTGCGCGTTGTCCACCCTACATTTACATCGATTTTCTATCAAAAAATTATGAGGGGATCCCTCAGGGGAGAGGGGGTAGAACGAAGTAATCTGAAAAATCAGTACTCAAATTATGGTTGAGAGTACTGAAAAAACTTTAGGGACGTTACCTAATATTTCAAAAATAAACCCAAATAGGGATAGAAGTATCTATAGTAGGCTTGCAGCGGATATTAAAATCGAAATGACTCATTTGCTGATGTATCATGACTCACCAAGATATCATGCTAAATTTTGTTTTAAGCGAACAATCCTTTGATAAGCCGCATCAATTTGGGTTTCAGAAATATGGCCTAAATGTACTTCGTTTTCTATCAAGTCGATTAAATTTTTGGGATCTTTATCCGCTTCATTCGGAGCCAATTGGTTTGCAAAAATCAGAATATCTGCACCGGCGTTGATCGTCAAAGTGATTGCTTGTTTTAAACCGAAATGATCCCGAATAGCACCCATTTGCATATCATCGGTGATAATAATACCAGAAAATTTTAATTGTTCTCGAAGTAAGCCTGTCAATATTTTATGGGATAAGGTTGCTGGCAAGCCGGAGTCATCCAGTTTGCGATTAATCACATGTGCTGTCATAACGATGCCACAAGGGTTCGCACCAGATAGCAATTGTTGATAAGGTTCTAATTCATCTGGTTGCCAGACGTCAGTAACGTCGACAAATCCTAAATGACTGTCTCCGGTAGAGCTGCCATGGCCAGGAAAATGCTTATAAGCACATTGCACACCTTGTTCCAAAAAATTTTGTGAAAAAAGCTCCGCGTATTTGATCACATCGCTAGGATTATCAGAAAAACTTCTGTCTAATTTGCCAATAACAGGATTATTGGGGTTGAGGTTCAGATCAACTACGGGCGCAAAATCCAAATTAAACCCAGTGGTTTTAAGAGTGGTTGCCATGTTCGCAGCCTGCACATTGGCATCAGTTAATGACAGTTGCCCGATTTCGGCTGCAGACAAAGTAGGGGGAAATCCATAAGCCTCTTTTAAGCGATTCACTTTACCGCCTTCATAGTCTAAGGAAATTAAGAGAGGTAAGTCTGGACGTTGATGACTTGCATGACCCTCATGGTTAAAACTTTGTAGCGCATGATTCAAAGCTTGGACTTGTTCCGGGTTAATGATGTTTTTACCGACGAGTTTACGGTCATATAAAATCACACCACCCACATTGTTTTCGGCAATTGAGCGCACAATAGACGCATCCTGGTCGACCGCATCGCCTTTGAAACCGATCATAATCATTTGACCAATTTTATCGCGTAAAGAAATAGGGTCTGCCAACACTGATTGACTGGTCACGATGCTGATTATGAGACAAAAAACGGCGATGATAGGGTGCATGCCAGTCCTGATTTGATTAAAATTAGTGCATTATATCAAATTTTAAAGTAAATAACTAGGTAAAGTTTGATACGAATAGCTTCTACATAGCCTAAAAAGAGCATTTGTTTCTAGAACCAGAAGTATCAGCATTTTGATTATCCTCATCATGATGCTCAGAATCTGTTGTGGCATTTGATGAGATGGCAGCAGAGGCGAATGCCTGCGGTGGTGCAGGCGGTAAAATAGAAGGTATAGCAACCGTAGGCGCATCACCTAAGCTATCTGCTATGATTCGGTAGGATGAACGAGGATATGCTTTCTCAACTGTGGTACTGCCAGACATTTGCCATAGCTCATCTTCTTGTTGTGCACTTAATTGTTCAGCTTGGGTTGGTATTAAGTGCCGACGATTAGCAAAATCATGAATAGCTGCTTTTCTTGGGATCTGATACTGACTATCCGGTAGCGCTGCAGCGGCTGATGAAAACCTGCTGTCTGATGAATATTGATCAATCGGATCAGCATAGACTGCTGCGGATGATGAGCTAGACTTATTCAAATAACGATCGCTTGATATACTGATTTTTTGATTTATTTCACAGACCAATTGTTTTAATAAATCAACACAGTCGTTGGGATGGTACGCTAATAAATGTTCAATAGAGATATCAGCTGGTAAATTAACAGGACTAAGTTGGCTATACTGATCAGGATAAGTTTGCATCGCTAAAAAGGAGAGGTCGCTTGGCGTTAGAGATGCCAAGGCGTTCTGTATGAGCGAGAGTTTATCTGAAAAAAGTTCTTCTTCGAAAGCCAGGATATTTAAAAGCTGATCGTAATGAATAAGGCCTACAATAAGCAAATGGACAAGATTATTAAGCAAATAAAGTTGTTCTGGGGTGAGTCCCGCTATTTGTGCCAAACTCAATTTGTCTAAAGCGACCAAGCACGTACAAGCGTAAAGTTGTTTTCCCCTTTGTAATATTTGTAATTGTGTCACACAGTACAAACTCGCTGGGATAGTTTTTTGGGTATGTACTATCCAAGGTAGCCATTCAAGAATGATGGTATATTCTTCTGCAGATAAGGCACTTATTTCTTCTGGGGTTGCGATATGATGGTCAATCAAAACGGTGAGCGGTTCTATGGGACATGTAATCTGTGCACTTACTTTACTGCTACTGGCAGCGCTCGATTTATTTTGTGCTAGATGATGCGAGATCGGGTGCTGTGTTTCCATTTCTGGATTTAAGCATTGAAGATGTTTACTAAAATTCTCGTGTAGAAAAACCAAATCCTCAGGATGCAATAAATTGAATAATCGAATGATATCAGGACTTTGAGTATAGTGTCTCACATCGGTAAGTTTGATTCTTTCTATGAGTAACCAATAACTCAATTGAGCTATGCTTAATCGATCAATCGGTTGCAGCATATTTACTTCTCGGAAAGAAATTTTATTGAGTAGCAAAAATACAATGGTATTTTGAATGGATTTTACTCTTAACCCCTCATTTATTTCTGACAAATGTCTTTGTGCTTCCTGTACTGTGGTACCCAGCTTAATACTTAAAAGATCGGCTAGTTTTACATTGGGAGCTATGGCTGGGAGAGCGCTTGGGTTTGTAGGCGGAGTCGTCACTTTGTTAGAAATTTCGTGCTGGTATCTAAGTGCCTCTTCTAGATCTTGAAAAGCACCGGCCAAAAAAAACTCTTGTACTGTTGGAGATAAACTTTCAAATATTGCATGTTCGTCTTGTTTGCTTTCCATGGAGTTGATCTCACAAAAATCGGTTAATTAGACAGCCACAATGAAAAGAGAAAGTATGTTGACTGCAAAGGCATCGACATTTTAGACTTCAGCACGATAGAAATCAAAAAATTATTGTTAGACAAGGCTAGAGCATATATGGCCACACATGTTTGAGCGTAATTTGTAAATATTTTCAGAATAGGGATTGGGGGCACGTGGTTGCCGCAACGTGCTCGCCAGAGAAGATATTTATGCTTTTTTTATCGCTGCAATACTTATGCGATGTGAGCGCAGTTTTTCTAAAGCAAGCAACGTCTGCTGAAGTTTTTCTTCCATGGTAGCGATCAAAGCAGCTGGCGCTTTTTCTCTAAAATCGCTGGAATTCAGTTTACTTTGTGCATAGGCAATATCTTTATCAAGTTTCGCCATTTCTTTATCCAAACGATCCAATTCTGCCTGCTTGTCGATGATGTCGTTGATTGGAATTAAAATTTCGATATTTCCAACCAATGTTGAGGCATAGACGGCTTGCTGATCGCGCTGGCTTTCCATATCTAGCTTGCTTATTTTAGCTAATGTGAACAAGATTTTTTGATGTTGTTGCACTTTATGTTTGAGCTCGGAATCCAGATGACACAAAATAATGGGGACTGGTTTGGCGGGACTGATCCCGATTTCAGAACGCAAAGTTCGAATGGCTTGTACCATCTCTTTAATCCAGACAAATTCTGCTTCAGCGGTAGGATGAATCAAATGTCGCTCTACCTGTGGGTAGGCACACAGCATGATGGTTTCTGTGTTATCTGTGCTAATTTTGTTGACCCGTTGCCAGAGTGCTTCGGTAATGAATGGGATAATCGGGTGTAACAATTTTAAAATATGAGTGAGTACATGCGTTAAAGTACGGCGAGTACCACGTTTCAAGGGCGCATGTGCAGACTCATCAAAGAGGACTACCTTGGCTAATTCTAAATACCAATCACAATACTCATGCCAAACAAATTCATATAATTGGTGGGCCAATAAATCAAAGCGATAGTGAGCAAGATGCTCATGACATTGTTCAATCGTTTTTTGTAATAAGGATAATATCCATTCATCTGCTGGAGAATATTGAAACGCACCATCGTCGAAGTCACTATTATCATCTTTCGTACAGAGTAGAACAAAGCGTGCCGCATTCCACAATTTGTTACAGAAATTTCGGTAGCCATCGACGCGATTCAAGTCGAAGCGAACTTGACGGCTATGAGATGCCAAAGAGCAAAAAGTAAAGCGTAAGGCATCGGCCCCAAAAGCTGGAATACCGGCGGGAAACGACTTCTTAGTTTGTTTGGTGATGTCATCTTTCACCGAGCCGAGCATCAAATTAGACGTTCTTTTTATCAATAAATCATGCAGACTAATGCCATTAACGATATCTAGGGGATCTAAAACATTCCCTTTGGATTTCGACATTTTTTTGCCTTCACTGTCACAGATCAAGCCAGTGATAACAATGGTCTTAAACGGGATTTTGCCTGTGAACTTTAGTCCAAACATGATCATTCTGGCAACCCAGAAAAAAATGATGTCAAAACCGGTAAACAAGACATTGGTCGGATAAAACTGTTCCATATCGGGTGTTTTTTCAGGCCATCCTAACGATGAAAAGGGCCATAAAGCAGATGAAAACCATGTGTCCAACACATCTTCGTCTTGGGTCAAGATAATTTGTGGATCCAGCTTATATTTAAAGCGTACATCATTCTCACTGTATCCAATATAAATTTGTCCATGACTGTCAAACCATGCTGGAATACGATGTCCCCACCATAATTGACGACTGATGCACCAATCTTCGATATTTTCCATCCATTGAAAATAGGTTTTACTCCAATTGTCTGGGACAAAACGGATATCACCTTTGCGGACCGCTTCCATAGCAGGTGCTGCCAAGGGTTTGATCTTGACATACCACTGATCCGTCAATAAGGGTTCGATCACAACAGATGATCGTTCACCACGCGGGATTTTAGAATGATGCGGTTCTATTTTTACCAAGAGGTCTAATGCTGTGAGATCTTCAACAATCGCTTTTCTGGCTTCGAAACGATCCATCCCTTGATATTTTAATGGGGCTTGCGTGTTGATACTTGCAGTTTTGGTGAAGATATTGAGTAAAGGTAAATTGTGCCGTTTGCCGACTTCGTAATCGTTAAAATCATGCGCAGGAGTAATTTTAACACAGCCTGATCCAAATTCTTGTTCGACATAGTCATCAGCAATAATAGGGATGGTTCGATCACATAAAGGTAATTGCACCTGTTTCCCAATAAGATGTTGGTAGCGTATATCATTGGGATTCACAGCAACCGCCATATCCCCTAATAACGTCTCAGGTCGTGTGGTTGCAATCGTAATATCTTCATCCGAGTCGACAATGGGATACCGGATATGCCAAAGCGATCCGAGCTCTTCTTCAGCAAGGACTTCGAGATCTGAAATGGCCGTACCTAATTTTGGATCCCAATTCACCAAACGATTACCACGGTAAATCAGTCCTTCTTCGTACAATTGGATGAAGACTTTCTGAACAGCATCTGATAAACCTTTGTCTAAAGTAAAGCGTTCACGTGACCAATCCGCCGAAGCACCAATACGGCGCATTTGTGACGTAATTTGCCCGCCAGATTCTGCTTTCCACGCCCATACGCGTTCCAAAAACTCATCGCGATTCATATCTTTACGTTTCAAACCTTGCTTTTCTAATTGGCTCTCAACCACTAATTGTGTGGCAATGCCTGCATGATCGGTACCAGGTTGCCAAAGTGTGCGGTGTCCCATCATGCGCTGATAACGAATCATTGTGTCGATTAATGTATGTTGAAAACCATGTCCCATATGTAAACTACCCGTAACATTGGGTGGCGGGAGCATAATACAGTAAGGATTTTTATCACCATGTGGTTCAAAATATCGACGCGACTCCCACAGTTGGTAGCAATCTTGTTCGATATCGTTTGGCGAATAATTTTTTTCCACAACAGGCCTTGGAGAGAGTTATTTTTTCAGCAGTATATCACCAACTCAAATGATCGCCAAAAATCATCGCTCGTGAATAAGCATGAAAAACATTGACCCGAAGGGAGCCTAGAGCATAAAATCAAGACGTGCAAAAGTTGCCACTCCACACAGTTGAGAGAGTTCATGATAAAAAATAACGCCACCATTGCAGAATTTGATAAGGAAATATGGCAAGCCGTATGCGGTGAAGCCCAACGGCAAGAAGATCATATTGAATTGATTGCCTCGGAAAATTACGTTAGCCCTGCCGTATTAGAAGCGCAAGGTTCAGTTCTAACGAATAAATACGCGGAAGGATATCCCGGCAAGCGTTATTATGGTGGTTGCGAGTTTGTTGATATTGCTGAACAATTGGCTATATCACGTGCCAAGCAATTATTTGGCGCAGACTATGTCAACGTACAACCTCATTCTGGTTCACAAGCCAATGCAGCAGCCATGATGGCGATGTTGAAGCCAGGTGATTTGATACTGGGTATGGCATTGTCTCACGGCGGCCATTTGACCCACGGTTCTACGGTTAATTTTTCTGGTCTCATGTATCGCAGCATGCAATATGGTCTGAATGAACAAACCGGACTGATTGATTATGATGCTATGGAAGCGCTGGCGCTAGAACATCGTCCTAAATTAATCATTGCTGGATTTTCTGCTTATTCCCAAACAGTTGATTGGGCGCGTTTCCGTGCGGTTGCGGATAAAATTGGTGCTTATCTTATGGCTGATATTGCGCATGTCGCAGGATTAGTCGCAGTAGGGTTATATGCATCCCCCATGTCCTACGCTGATGTGGTCACGACCACCACTCATAAAACACTCCGAGGTCCAAGAGGGGGGATGATTTTAGCGAAAGCGAATCCTGATCTTGAGAAAAAATTAAATTCAGCGGTCTTTCCTGGTAGTCAAGGTGGACCACTGATGCATGTGATTGCTGCTAAAGCTGTCGCATTTTTAGAAGCCTTGCAACCTGAGTTTAAGCAGTATCAACAACAAATTATCAACAATGCGCAAACGATGGCGAATACCCTCATTGCTCGCGACTATCGTATAGTTTCAGGGGGTACGGTTAATCACCTAATGCTGGTTGATTTGATCGCCAAAGAGATCACGGGTAAGGATGCGGATGCTGCTTTAAATCGTGCTCACATTACGGTCAATAAAAATTCTGTGCCGAATGATCCTCGCTCCCCTTTTGTGACCAGTGGCTTACGCTTAGGTACCCCAGCTGTTACAACACGTGGGTTTAAAGAACCCGAGATTGTCAAACTCAGTCACTGGATAGCCGATATTTTGGATCATATGGGAGATGATAAGGTTATCGACCGTGTCAAATCAGACGTTTTGGCCTTATGCCGTGAGTTTCCGGTCTATCAAGCTGTGAGATAATTATGCATTGTCCGTTTTGCCATGCTATGGATACCAAAGTTATTGATTCGCGATTGATTGCGGAGGGTGCTCAAGTGCGCAGAAGGCGAGAGTGCATTGAATGCCAAGAACGCTTTACTACATTTGAAAGTGCGGAATTGGTGATGCCTGTCGTGATTAAAAGAGATGGTCGTAGAGAGTTGTTTCGTTTTGATAATTTACGAGGCGGCATGTTACGGGCTTTAGAGAAGCGCCCAGTTAGCACGGATGATTTAGAAGAAGCGCTTGTGGCTATCACACAGAAAATGCGTGAAACGGGTGAGCGTGAAATTGATTCACGTCAAATAGGTGAATGGGTGATGGAACAGCTCTTTCGTTTAGATCATATAGCCTATGTGCGCTTTGCCTCTGTTTATAAACGGTTTGAGGATGTAAGTGAATTTCAACGTGCTATCGATCAAATGAGCGATGGCGAGTAAGGAACGTACACGTTCCAAAGGTGAGGCTGTGAGTATTCAAACTATTAGTGGTAAACGACGAGCGCGCAAACTTGCCTTACAATCATTGTACCAATGGATGATGGCTGGCGCAGATCTTCATGAGATCGAGGCTCAATTTTCCTCTGCCCATAATATGGAAAAAGTGGATGTTGACTATTATCGACGTCTGCTTTATGGCATACCTGAAAATTTAGCTGCTTTGGAAGCAGCGATCACGCCTTTTTTGGACCGACCCATTGAGTCATTAAATCCCATTGAACTGAGCATATTACGCTTATGTACTTTTGAACTTTATCATTGCATGGAAATTCCGTATCGAGTTATTCTGGATGAATCGGTTTCATTAGCTAAGGCCTTTGGGTCACAAGATGGGCATCGGTATGTGAATGGTGTCTTGCATAATATGGCACAAACTGTGCGCAAAATAGAAGTTGAATCTACTAAGCGAAGCTAATCATGATAAAAATGAAGGATGTGCGGCAGCAGGTTTTGAAAAAAATTTGGCATAGTCCCATTTATTTTGTGGCATTTGGTTTTGGTTCTGGATTGAGCAGAAAGGCACCTGGTACATGTGGTACTATTGTGGGCATTCCCATTTATTGGGTGTTAGTTCATACCACTTCTCTTGTTTATCTTTCAGTGTTGGGTGTCGCATTTTTAATTGGGGTGCGCATATGCCAAAGAGTGAGTGAAGAATTAGGGGTTGATGATTATCCAGGTATCGTTTGGGATGAGATTGTGGGATATCTGGTGACTATGTTTTCCCTCCCATTAAATCTCACTTGGATCGTGCTTGGATTTGCAGTATTTCGCTTTTTGGATATTCTGAAACCACAACCCATACGCTGGATTGATCGCCATATTCATGGCGGTTGGGGGATTATGTTAGATGATGCATTAGCTGGACTTATGGCTTGCGGAATTTTGCATTTGCTTAATTGGGAGATCAACGGATGAATCAAAACCATAAAGAAACAGTCAGCATGGGTATGAGTATTGCGATTGTTTTATGTGCGCTCTATATTGTCCACCGCTTTATCCCATCTTTGGTTTGGGCCGCCATCATTGTAGTCACTACTTATCCGATTTATGCACGGTGGAGAAAATTATTAAATAACAGGGATAATTTAGCTGCCTTTCTATTTACGACGGTCCTTTCTTTAATGTTGATCGTGCCACTGAGTTGGTTATTATCAGTATTAGTCATAGAGTTTCAACTCTTTCTCACCTATGTCAAACAGATTAATCAAATGGGAGGAGAGGCACCATCTTTTCTACAAGAACTCCCTATGATTGGTGATCAGATTGTTGCCTACTGGGATGCGCATATTGGGCAACCAGGTAATGTCCAATCGTTTTTATCTAATTTACATCTTTCATTAACGACCAGCAAATATATCAAGGAAGTAGGGGGCTCGGTGGTGCATCGTAGTATCCAAGTAGGCTTCACATTATTGAGCATGTTTTTCTTGTTTCGAGATGGTCATATTTTAGATAAGCAATTGAATCAAATTGGCGAAAGATGTTTAGGAGAAAGGTGGTTTCGCTACTCTCATAAATTACCCTCTGCACTACGCGCAACGGTCAATGGCACAGTTGTGGTTGGGGTAGGTGTTGGGATATTAATGGGTGTTTGCTATGGCTTAATTGGTGTCCCTGCGCCAACCTTAGTTGGGATATTTACCGCTTTTGCAGCCATGATTCCTTTTGTGGTGCCTCTTGTTTTTGGCGTAGTCGCCCTTATATTAATACATCATGGTGCCATGGTTCCTGCAATTATCGTTATAATTTGGGGTACGGTGGTGATGTTCGTAGCGGATCATTTTATCAAGCCCTTGCTCATTGGTGGGGCGACCCAATTGCCATTCTTAGCCGTGTTATTTGGCATATTGGGGGGCTTAGAAACCATGGGAGTGTTGGGATTGTTTGTGGGGCCCATTGTGATGGTGTTATTTATAACTTTGTGGACCGAATCACAAACCATAACAAAAACTACTTAACTGAGGATTTATTTTGGAACAATTTCGTGGCACAACTATTCTGTCAGTGAGAAGAGGATCTAAAGTTGTCATTGGTGGCGATGGCCAGGCAACGCATGGTCATACCGTTATGAAATCGAATGTACGAAAAGTTAGACGTTTGTACCAAGATAAAGTGATTGCAGGCTTTGCGGGTGGTACGGCCGATGCGTTTACTTTATTTGAACGGTTTGAGGCCAAATTAGAAATGCACCAAGGACATCTGGTCCGTGCTGCAGTGGAATTAGCCAAAGATTGGCGTACTGATCGCATGTTGCGACGTTTAGAAGCGCTTTTAGCCGTTGCGGATGGCAAATCATCGTTAATTATTTCTGGCAACGGAGATGTGATTGAACCTGAACAAGGCTTGATGGCGATTGGCTCCGGAGGTCCTTATGCACAGGCTGCTGCACGCGCATTGCTCGAAAATACAGAATTAAGTGCTGAGGAAATTGTTAGAAAAAGTTTAAGCATTGCTGGGGATATTTGTATTTATACAAATAAAAATATAACTCTGGAAGAATTGGATAATACTAGTGAATAAAACAAACTCTATGATGACACCTCGTGAAATTGTCGAGGAGTTAGACAAACATATTATTGGACAAGACAGTGCAAAGCGCGCAGTAGCGATTGCTTTACGTAACCGGTGGCGGCGGATGCAGATCCCTGATGAAGCATTGCGTGATGAAATCATGCCCAAGAATATTTTAATGATTGGTCCTACTGGTGTGGGTAAAACTGAAATTGCCCGACGACTAGCAAAATTGGTCGATGCACCCTTTATCAAAGTAGAAGCCACGAAATTTACTGAAATAGGGTATGTAGGCCGTGATGTAGATTCTATTATTCGTGATTTGGCTGATATTGGTATCAAGCAAGAAAGAGAAATGGCTATGAAAAAGGTGCAGCAACCTGCTGAAGATGCTGCCGAAGAACGTATTTTAGATATTTTGCTTCCTCCGGTACGCTCTGCGACCAAAGCAGAAGAAAAAGATACGTCTACACGTCAAACGTTTCGTAAAAAATTACGTGAAGGTCAATTACATGATCAAGAGATCGAAATTGATGTCTCCGTCACGCCTGTTGGCGTGGAAATTATGGCGCCCCCTGGTATGGAAGACTTGACCAGCCAATTACAATCCATGTTTCAACAAGTGGGAACTGGGCGAACCAAAGCACGAAAAATGACCATTAAAAAGGCACTGAAAATCTTAACAGAAGAAGAGGCCGCAAAATTAATTAATGAAGATGATTTGAAGATCCGCGCGATTGAAAATATTGAGCAAAATGGGATTGTGTTCATTGATGAAATCGATAAGGTTGCTCGACATGCTGGTCAAGGTGGAGAAGTATCACGTGAAGGGGTTCAACGTGATTTATTACCTTTGGTAGAAGGGTGCACGGTTACAACCAAATACGGCCTGATCAAATCCGATCATATTTTATTTATCGCTTCCGGTGCCTTTCACACGGCCAAACCTTCGGATTTGGTTGCAGAATTACAGGGACGTTTGCCAATCCGTGTAGAGTTGTCAGCATTGACCACTGACGACTTTTTCAAGATTTTAACCGATCCGTTTGCATCGTTAACAGAACAATATACAGCTTTAATGGGAACAGAAGGTTTGACTTTGGCTTATGCAGAAAGTGGTATTCGTCGTATCGCAGAGGTGGCATGGCAAGTCAATGAACGTACAGAAAACATTGGTGCACGCCGCTTGTATACGGTTATGGAACGCTTGCTGGAAACGGTATCTTTTGAAGCAACCGATCGTTCGGGTGAAGCCGTTACAATTGATGTCGATTATGTGAATAAGCATTTAGGCAAATTGATTGGAAACGAAGATTTAGCTCGGTATATTTTGTAAAGTAGGTAGGGTGGATCCATTGTGCTGTATCCACCCTATACACTTACTTCCGTAATTCAGTAATTGCATCTCGTAAGATATCAAAAGCTGTTTCTAACTCTGCCGGGGTTGTGAATCGTCCAATGGACAATCGGATTGTGCTTTTGGCTAAATTATCATCAAGTCCTAACGCACGCAACACATAAGAAGGGTGGGTGCTATTTGCCGCACAAGCGGTCATAGACGATACGGCTAATCTATGCAGCGCTGGCAATAATTGCTCGCCATCTATCCCTGCAATACTGATATTCAAATTACCGGCAATGCGCTCTTGCAATGAACCATTGCAAAAGACCTTGGTGATCGTTTGTAATTGAGCCCATAAATGTTCTCTGAGTGTTAAAATTCGCGCTTGCTCACATACTCTGAGTGATTCACTCAAAGAGAAGGCCGCACCCATTCCAACGATTTGATGCGTAGGCAAAGTTCCGGCACGTAGGCCATGTTCTTGTCCTCCTCCAAAACTCAAAGTTTGTAAACGAACACGCGGTTTTTGTCGGACAAATAGGGCGCCGATCCCTTTGGGACCATAATTTTTGTGTGCGGAAAAAGACATCAAATGGATCGGAAGGGCAGTCAGATCCAGTTTCAAACGGCCAGCACTTTGGGCCGCATCAACATGAAAAATAATTCCTCGCTTACTTAAAAGCGCACCTATGGCAGCGATATCTTGTACGACACCGATTTCATTATTCACATGCATGATGGACACTAAGATAGTATCAGGGCGTAAAGATGATTGCAGCAGTTCGAGATCGAGTAAGCCTGAGGGTTGTGGCGGTAAATATGTAACAGAGAAACCTTCGCGTTCTAATTGCTGAAAGGGTTCTAACACCGATTTATGTTCAGTGCTCATGGTAATCAAATGCCGACCTTTACGTTGATAAAAATGAGCGGCACCCAATATGGCCAGATTATTGGCCTCCGTCGCGCCAGAGGTGAACACAAGCGACTCGGAAGTCGTATTCACTACTTGGGCAATTTGCTCTCGAGCCGTTTCAACAGCTATGGCAGCTTGTTGTCCTGCTGAATGGCGCGAGCTTGCATTCGCAAAACATCCCTCTGGGCCCAAATAGGGGATCATCTGCTCAATCACCCTCGGATCGACAGGTGTTGTGGCCATATAGTCTAAATAAATGGGGTTAGTCTGCATGCCGATGCGCCTGAATATGAGATAAAATACCACGTAGAATATTCATTTCAGTTGTTTCTATGCGAGCACGATTAAATAAACGGCGCAAGCGTTGCAATAGTTTGCGTGGGTTGGATGGTTTTAAAAAATCAATATCCACTAATACTTTTTCCAGATGAGTATAAAACTGTTCCATCTCATCGCTCGTAGAATGGGTTCTGCTTGTCATCTCAACTTGCGCACTCGGATTCAGATTGCGCATACGTAATTCGTAGGCAACGATTTGCACTGCTTGAGCCAAATTCAAAGAACTGAACTCTGGATTGCTGGGGATATGCAAATGATGATGACACAATAATAGCTCTTCATTGGTCAAACCAGAATTTTCACGTCCGAAAACAATGGCAGTTTCTGTATTATCCTGTTGTTGCGCAATAAAGTCGGCACAAGCTGCCGGTGTGAAACCAGGCAGAGCGAGGTCGCGCGCGCGCGCGCTGGTTCCGTAGACCAAACGGCAGCCCTGGAGTGCCTCAGGCAAGCTTGTACATACAACTGCTGATCTGAGCACATCAAAAGCTCCCGCCGCCAATTCATGGGCTTTGCGGTAGGGATTAAGATTAGGATTCACCAGGTATAATCGAGTCAAACCCATCGTTTTCATAGCACGTGCGGTGGAACCAATATTGCCAGGATGTGTGGTAGCAACCAAAACAATACGAACAAAATCTAAGTTCATATAAATATTTTCATCATAAAGCTTGTGCATGTGATCGTACACCAGATACACTGATAAATACAGGTGTTTATGGACTAACAATATGCAAACTGTCAACAAATCACATAAACGATACCGATTTCGTGGGACAGATGCATTTTCTCCGACACTTTATCAGTTAGAACAGTTCATGCAAACGGCCGGTTTAAAGCGAACGCGTTGGAGCTGGCGCGCTCAATTTAGCGAACGTAATCTTGATTTTGCAGCAGATGCTTGCGAGTGTTTAGAATATAAACATTTGTTGGCGCAACTCTTAGCTCAGTATTGCCCTGAAGTGATACCAGAAACATATATCTTGAATGATTATTCTTGGACATCTGTTTTGAATGATGTGGCACAAGCTCATTATATTTCGAAACAAACTTTACGCGACGAGGTGCCAGGACTGGCTTGGATTTTAAAACCATCATTGCTGAACAATGGTCAACATATTCAAGTATTTAACCGATTATCACAAATTGAAGAGCATATGCTTCATCCTAATCGATTAGGCGGGCCTCATGTTCTTCAACGCTATATCTGTAATCCAGATTTATATGAAAATCGCAAATATAGCTTACGTTTTTTTGTGGTGGTCACGCAAGAAGCCGGTGCTTTTTTATATAAACAGGGTTATTTGAACGTAGCATTAGCGCCATATTCCAATACGAATTTTGGCGATCTTACTGCACATCTTACCAATGAGCATTTACAACATGATACCTCGTCTGTCGTACAAATACCTACGCAAGGTCAAGCAAAATCTAAGATTTGGTATCCCCAAATTCAGGCAATCGTCAAAGCCGTAGACCATGCTTTGGAGGAAAGCTTCCCCAGCGCATTTTTTTCACATAAAGACCGAACTTTTGCCGTATTTGGGTTTGATTTTATGTTAGATGATCAGGATAAAATGTGGCTGTTAGAAGTGAATCATGGACCTTGCTTTCCCATCGAGCCACACCATCCCTTGCAAGAAATTTTGTATCAAAAATTTTGGCAATCTATGGTGAACCAATTTGTATTGCCGATTATGTGCTCCCAACCTATGCCAACACACGGGAAATTTGGGTTTGAAGCCATACGAGGTTTAAGAAAATAACGAACCACGCTGTATGGTGCGATCTTTAAAGTCGTCGTTGCGAGCTGACTGATGTATCCACTCATAATTTGTTATACAAAAGGAGTGTAGGGTGGACAAAGGAGTGTAACGACGTGCTGAGGGATCTATCCAAAATTTGAGCATGCTGTCTGGTAGCGAAATTTTAAAGTTAATTGACAGATTTAGAAAAAATATTTATGTTTCCTCCGATCCGTTCGTGC
>CAISKC010000509.1 GCA_903885895.1 uncultured Legionella sp. | reverse complement strand
GTTAAAGATCGAACCTAAAGACTTAGAGCGCGAATTTTTAGACTACTGGACTGAATGTTTACGCTTTAAAGTACAACCAAGCATTGCAGCGATTGAGAAAAAGTCTAGCGGTACCACATTGGTCAGCGTACTGAAGAACGTACCAGGTATCCAAGTCATACCTGTGGAACACAATGCTCATTCGGGATCAAAATCAAATAGATTTATTGAATGTCAACGGTATGTAGCAGAAGGTCTGATTTCATTTACGCAATATGCTAAACATGTGGAAGCTACTATTAATCATATGAGCAAAATTACAGCGGCAAACACACATCGCCATGACGACGTTTGCTATGTGCGGAATACAAAAATAGCAACCATTCGAGGTGATGTAAATATTCAAGATATTCGCATAGGTGATAAGGTTATTACTCCATTTGGATTGGGATTGGTTATTGCTTCCGGCTCTGTGGGATTTAGAAAGGTAATATCAAACATTGGTTTAATTGGTACGCCAAACCATCCCGTCTATATTCATAATAGGTTTGAACGTCTTGATACTATTACACATGATGATATAATAAGTTCTTTTAATCTCAAGGAACTTTTTAGATGGAAATACCAAAAACAGTTGTTTTTAATGAAATCGAATATAGACTCATGGGATCGGGACGCTATTATCTTAGTCAATCAAAAAGTAATTCAGGGCGACGCAATTCTAAAGGATTGCACGTTGCGATTTATGAATTTTATAGCGGACAAAAAGTACAAAAAGGCCATATCGTTCATCATAAAGACCATAACAATTTTAATAACGACTTCAGCAATCTTGAGTGCATTCCGCGTGAGCAACATCTCAAAATGCATGCTCAAGAACGTAAAGGAAAACCTTGTACTTCTGAAGAATTGGAACATTTGGAAAAGATTAGGAAACTCACTAAAAAATGGCATGCGAGTACTGAAGGAAAAAATTGGCATTCAAAAAATGCTTTTAACAGCATGTGTAAATTGCGAGACCATAAATGTACAGAATGTGGAAAACAATTTACAGCGCGAAGTATTAAAGCAAAAAGATGTAGTACGGAATGTAGACGAATTCATATGGCGCGATATGAGCGAGAAAAAAGAAGAAGCCGAAGTCTTTAATCTTACTGTTGAAGGCTATGGTGTTTATTATGCGAATGGTATTTTAGTCTCCAACTGCGATACGCTCGAAATGGCTATTCGCTTGACTTTCATCGATAAAGTATTGCTCAATAGATTCAACGCACCAGACTATGCAGCAATGGCGCAATCTTTCGGACAAGCGCAAACTAAATTTAATAAAAACCTACGCGGGAATCCTAGCTATACCAACTCACCCTGGAATTGACAATGGAAGTTATAGATAGAGAGACGGAAAAAAATATACTGCAAGAGATCAAAGACGCCGATGCAATGTGGTCATCATGTTTCAAGGAAAACAATGATCGCTATGATTATTTCCGCAGTTTTATCTATGACTCATCTCTATCAGCGCAGGACAAAATAACATTAGATGCACTGGGTAGGCCAACATTGGAATCACCAATGCTACCCTCATATCTTGATAGACAGCTCGGTGAATTTGCAAATCAAGAGTTCGGATTCAGTGCTCAATTTTTCGGTAACAAACAAAAGAGTGTGATGCCGATGAACAATCAGGCGCCCAATGGTGGAATGCCTGGTCAACAACAAATGATGCAGATGCAACAATCACAAGAAATAGATATGGGTGAAACTATAGCTACTCACCTTGATTACTTATTCTCTAATCCTGGCAGCAAAGATTTACAATATGCTCTTATGCAAAAAGGTTTATCCGGTGGATTTGCTGTCGTTAAATGTGTAGTAGAATATGACCACCCAATGTCAGCTACACCAAAGATAGATTTCAAACAATCGGATGATCCGAC
>CAISKC010000508.1 GCA_903885895.1 uncultured Legionella sp. | reverse complement strand
TCATGTCAGTGAACATTTGAAAGCTGCTTTGGATGCGGCCTATCCCAAAGATAGCAACAAATCGAAGACAAAATTCGAACATTACAAAGTTATTCTACGCGAGGAGGCTGGCGGTGTTATAGTTCCGGCCGATTGACTTGATATAAAAATGAAGATCGGATAGTATATAATCAAGCTTGCAGGGATAATTGGAGTATACTAGCTTGAGCACACAAGGACGTCAACTACATCCCGAAATAAAAAAAGCCATTGTACACATTAAAGGCTATTTTAAACGCACATCGCTGGATGAAACTGAGCAATTAAAGCCTTGTGATGAAAGAACGGCAAATGCCTTGGGACTAGGTATCGCCACTGTACGACGCGTTATGGCGGATTTCAATCGGGATCCGGATCTGCTTGAAATGCCACCAAAAGATAAAGGTCGCCCAGGGCATGTGATGCCTGAAGCATTGCAAAGCATCATAAGGGAATATATACGATCGGCAAATAAAGAAGGCATGTATATCACCCTGGACATGCTGCGGCAGCATCTTATAGAATTTAACTCCTCACATGAAGTCAATACACGAACGCTTGGGCGAGCCTTGGACCGATGGGGATTTGCCTATGGAAAAGGAATTCGCTCTCAGCACCTCAAGGAAAAAGATCACGTCATTGCTGCTCGACAGAGATATCTAAGACGAAAGCGTGAAAACCGCCAAGGTGATGATGCTATTCGTCCAGAGGTATACTTAGATGAATCCTATGTAAACAAACATCATAGTAATGATTTTACATGGTATTTTGAAGAAGATGGGCCTCTTGTACAAAAGCCAACAGGGGTGGGTGAGCGCTTAATTATTGTTAATGCGATCACAAAAGATGGATGGGTCCCTAATGCAAAATTGACATATAAAAGCACAAAGAAAACAGGCGATTATCATGGGCAAGTGAACCATGAATTATTTAGGAAATGGTTTCAAGACAAGTTATTGCCCAATATTCCTGAAAATTCATTAATTATTATGGATAACGCATCCTATCATAATGTTTTAAGCCCATGTTCAGCTCCCACTCCATCGTGCAAAAAAGATAATATAAGGCTCTGGTTGGCTCAAAATGGCGCTCCAACTTCAGATGATTGTTTGAAGCCGGAGTTAATCGAGCTTTTGAATAAATTTGCACCTATGCCCACCTATGCAATAGATCTGATTGCAAAACAGGCTGGGCATGAGGTGTTGCGTACGCCGCCATACCACCCTGAACTACAGCCTATAGAAACATGTTGGGGTATTGTAAAAAATCAGGTGGCACGGAATTGCGACTTTACAATGGTCAATTTGATAGCTCAACTCGATATTGCGTTTTCTAGTGTAACAGGGAAAACATGTAAGGGTTTAATTAAAAAAACAAGACTGGTTGAGGATGATTTTTGGGAGTTGGATGCAATTTTAGACGAGCAATAACATGTTTTAATAAAGCCCTGTTTGAAACCATTTAACACGACTTTATGCATGCTTTTTAAACTAAATTTATATCAAGTCATGCGTCCGGACCTATAGATGATCGCTCCCGATTGATCTGCCATGCCCAGTGGTATTTAGATGAAACAGCTGAGACGTTGGTGCATGGATTCATGCAAGC
>CAISKC010000507.1 GCA_903885895.1 uncultured Legionella sp. | reverse complement strand
TTACTTAGATGCGATTGAGCAATATGGTGATGATTTTGATGCCAGAATGGGCGCAGAAGCAATACGTGAATTGTTGCGTCAAATTGACATGGAAGATGAGATCAAATCTTTACGTGAAGAGCTCCCAACTACGAACTCAGAAACTAAGATCAAGAAAATAACTAAACGATTGAAGCTATTAGAAGCATTTCATGAATCAGGTAATAAGCCGGAATGGATGATTATGAATGTCCTTCCAGTGTTGCCGCCTGATTTACGTCCTCTGGTCCCCTTGGATGGTGGTCGATTTGCAACGTCAGATCTGAACGACCTGTACCGTCGTGTTATCAATCGTAATAACCGTCTCAAACGTCTATTAGATTTGTCAGCACCGGACATTATCGTGCGCAATGAAAAACGTATGTTGCAAGAGTCGGTGGATGCATTATTAGATAATGGACGACGTGGTCGAGCGATTACCGGCACAAATAAACGTCCATTAAAATCGTTAGCGGATATGATCAAAGGTAAACAAGGTCGCTTCCGTCAAAATTTATTAGGAAAACGTGTAGATTATTCAGGACGTTCTGTGATTGTGGTTGGTCCAACGTTGCGTTTGCACCAATGCGGTTTGCCCAAGAAGATGGCTTTGGAGCTCTTTAAGCCATTTATTTTCAGTAAATTAGAATTTCGTGGTTTGGCTACAACGATTAAAGCGGCTAAGAAAATGGTAGACCGTGAAGAACCCGTTGTTTGGGATGTTTTAGAAGAAGTAATTCGCGAACATCCAGTGTTATTGAACCGCGCACCTACTTTACACCGTTTGGGTATTCAAGCATTTGAGCCTGTGCTAATCGAAGGTAAAGCTATCCAATTGCATCCGTTAGTATGTACTGCTTATAACGCCGACTTTGACGGTGACCAGATGGCGGTTCATATTCCTTTGACATTAGAAGCTCAATTAGAAGCTCGTTCTTTGATGATGTCTACTAATAATATTTTATCACCTGCTAGTGGTGAACCGATTATTGTACCAAGTCAAGACGTGGTATTGGGGTTGTATTATTTAACTCGTGATCGCCCATTTGCAAAAGGGGAAGGAAAAGTTTTTGGCAGCACGCAAGATGCTCAAAACTCTTACGAAGCTGGGATGGTTGATATCCATGCAAAAGTTAGAATCCGTATGCCATCGAGTAATCCTGAGCATAAATTAGGATACGAATTGGTTGAAACAACGGTGGGTCGTGCTATTTTATCTGATGTACTACCTAAACAGATGCCATTTTCGCAAATTAATAAAGTCATGACTAAAAAGACTATCTCCAAAGTCTTGGATCATTGTTATCGAACCTTTGGTTTGAAAGAGACTGTTATTTTTGCGGATAATTTGATGTATACCGGTTTTAAATATGCGACACGTGCTGGGGCATCTATTGGCATTGAAGATATGGCCATTCCGGATGATAAAGCTAGTATTGTTGAGCAAGCCGATAATGAAGTTCGAGAAATCGAATCGCAATTCCGTTCAGGTTTGGTTACAAACGGCGAACGTTACAATAAAGTAATTGATATTTGGTCAAGAACCAGTGAAATGGTTGCCAAATCTATGATGGCAAATATTGCAACAGAAGAATTCACAGATGCGAATGGTGAGGTATCACGCCATGCTTCGTTTAATCCTATCTTTATGATGGCGGATTCAGGTGCGCGGGGTTCGGCGGCTCAGATTCGACAGCTTGCCGGTATGCGCGGATTGATGTCTGCACCAGATGGTTCGATCATTGAAACGCCTATCGTGGCGAATTTCCGTGAAGGCTTGAACGTATTTCAATATTTTATTTCAACCCACGGTGCGCGAAAAGGTTTGGCTGATACGGCATTGAAAACTGCAAACTCTGGTTATTTGACGAGACGTTTGGTGGATGTGGCGCAAGACGTCGTGATCACTGAGTTGGATTGCGGTACCGAAAACGGTATCTTGATGCAACCTTTGATTGAAGGTGGCGATATTGTTGAACCGTTGCAAGAGCGCGTATTGGGTCGTGTGGTCGCACAAGACGTCTATGTGCCTAACCAAAATGATCCTATTGTGACTGCCGGTACTCTGTTAGATGAAGAGTGGGTAGATCGTTTAGAAAAAATGGGTGTTGACCAAATTTTGGTGCGATCGCCGATTTCTTGTGAAACACGCTTTGGATTATGTGCCTATTGTTACGGTCGTGATTTGGCGCGAGGACATTTGGTGAATACCGGTGAAGCTGTGGGTATTATTGCTGCGCAATCTATCGGTGAACCAGGTACTCAGCTGACAATGCGTACATTCCATATCGGAGGTGCTGCATCGCGAGCTACCGCTGCTAACAATATTCAAATTAAAAATAAAGGTGAAATCCGCCTTCATAACATTAAGACAGTAAAACACTTAAACAATAATTTGGTTGCGGTGTCGCGTTCTGGTGAAGTGACCATTTTAGATGAATTTGGTCGTGAACGTGAACGTTATAAATTGCCGTATGGTGCGGTCTTATCGGTACAAGATCATTCTCCTGTAGAAGCCGGTCAAGTGATTGCGACTTGGGATCCGCATACGCATCCAGTTATTTCTGAAGTAAGTGGTCAATTGAAGTTTGTGGATCTAGTGGAAGCTATCACTATGAATCGACAAACGGATGAGCTGACTGGCTTAAGTAATATTGTAGTCATTGATGCCAAGCAGCGCTCCAGCTTAGCTGGTCGAGATATGCGGCCTATGGTGAAGTTGGTTTCAGATAAAGGTGAGGAAATTTTCTTGGCTGGAACCAATGTCCCTGCGCAATATTATTTACCTGTGGATGCTATTATTAATTTCGAAGATGGACAAAAAGTAGGTGTCGGTGACGTGATTGCTCGTATTCCGCAAGAACGTTCTAAAACCCGCGATATTACTGGAGGTTTGCCTCGAGTTGCCGATTTGTTTGAAGCACGTAAACCAAAAGATGCGGCTGTAATGGCTGAAATTTCTGGGGTAGTGAATTTCGGTAAAGAAACCAAAGGCAAACGTCGTCTGTTGCTTACAGAATCTGAGAGTGTTAGCCATGAAGAGTTAATTCCGAAATGGCGTAATATTTCGGTATTTGAAGGCGAACATGTGGCGCGTGGTGAAGTCATTGCAGACGGCCCGCCTAGCCCGCACGACATTCTGCGGTTGTTAGGTGTTGGCGCATTAGCGAATTATATCGTGAATGAAGTGCAAGATGTTTATCGCCTCCAAGGGGTAAAAATCAACGATAAACATATTGAGACGATTGTTCGTCAGATGTTACGTAAACGTGTGATTACATTTGTAGGGGATTCCAAATTCTTGATAGGCGAGCATATTGAAGAAACTGCTTTACTACAAGAAAATGATAGATTGGTTTCCGAAAACAAACTGGGCGCACGTGGCACGCCGATTTTGCTAGGTATTACTAAAGCATCTTTGGCTACGGAGTCATTTATTTCTGCCGCATCGTTCCAAGAAACCACTCGTGTTTTAACAGAAGCTGCTGTGGCCGGTAAAATAGATGATTTACGTGGACTGAAAGAAAACGTGATGGTAGGTCGCTTGATACCTGCGGGAACTGGGTACGCTTATCACCAAGCACGCAAAGCTAAGCGCTTACGCATGTCTGAGATAGAAAGCGGTGCGCATAAAGTGACAGCAAGTGAAGCAGAAAATGCGTTGAGTGAAGCATTGAAAGCAGATGATCACGAGTAAAGCTAGATCATAGAATGGCCTTCTCCCGCAAACAGGGAGAAGGTGTTACAGAGAGACGGATAAGGGTGTTCAGGTTCGTTTGAATATTTGAAGTGGCATCTGCGTGTGCGCAAGATGCGTGCGACTTAGGCCTCTTGTTAGGCCAGTTGTGATGATTGTTTAGATATAAAAAATAAGAAATAAATGTCGAGAAATATATTTGTTGACATAGCGAGTAAGATCAGTAGAATACACGAACGCCGTTAAGGGCGAGTTGATTAAAAATAGAGAAGACAAACTGTGTGGGCGCTTAAGAAGCGTCGAAACCTGAGAGAGATACAAAGAAGTCGGAATAGTTGAAAGACTGTTACGCACGTTAGCGAGAGCTAAAAAGAG
>CAISKC010000506.1 GCA_903885895.1 uncultured Legionella sp. | reverse complement strand
AGCCAGGCCATCTTGACCTGATAAAAGTTCTGGCAGCAGGTCTTTTCCTACGGTAACATTGTAATCCGTCATCGCTAATCTCCTCGGTTGTTATTGTTGTTTCGCAACTCAATAGTACCGAATTTTAACGATGACGCTAATACTTCTTGCTCATCTTGAATTTACAGCAGTATACGGACTTAACCTCAAAGACGAGATATGATATAATGACAACACTTTGATCATATAATAAGCACTGGAACTCGAAATGTTGACCCCAACAGAAACATACACCTTAAAATCAACTTTTTTTGAAACTTGGCATAACACGACGCAAAAACTGAAACGTCAAGAACTGATACAAGCTAAGAATGATATACGCCCTCTTGTACGACTCACTTTTGGCGATACATTTGATATAACTGCTTATTTGACGCAACTAGATCCAGAAAAACAATTTGCCTTGATTAAAACCAAACTCTTAATAGGCAACAATATAACTAGGTTTTTCGGAATACCCGGAGAAGAAGTAGCATTCTATATCACACAAAACATGCCTGCGATGCTTTCACAGCTTACTGAAGGACAACATGAGACTTTAGCAAAAATAGATGTAGAACGAAACGGAATACAAGTATTAGAACAATATACGCTATCGGAAGAACTAAAAAACACCCTTATCAATACAGCACGCAAAAGAGTACAAGCATTCTTACCGCCCCTTGCAGCAGAAGAATGGGTGATTGATTGCGTAAAGAAAGGTGATCTGGAAACATTACAACATTCTATTTTCAATCGATTTTCAGGTAAATATTGCCATTCATACGAGGTCAATCAAGCATTGCAACAAGCATTAAGAGCTATTCATATTGATGGCACGCATCTTGATGCCTGTCATAATTTTTTAGATATTTTAAACCGAGCAAAGACAGAACAAGAGCAATTTTTTTTAAACAATGGTTGCTTTCAAGACGCTAATCTACCCTACACGCGCCCACCTCATTGGGGTAAACACAAAAGCATCACAGAAGATACCCCAGTACCCTTTTCACATGGTGGCGGATTTTTTCATATTATCAAATTTTTAAGAGGCGGAAGCCATGGATATAATTTGGAGTGTCCAGGTATTGGGATTCAAGTTTCTCCCGAAACCCATAAACATGCACGCGATGGCATGTATGCAGAAAAAGCAAAGCTGCATGTTGATTATCCTGCACGCTTATCAGGCACGATTAAAGCAAAATATTTAGACAGTGCCCCCAATGGATATGAAGCTGGATTACGTGCTAATTTTATTGATTTCATCGAAGACATCGTCATCACACGATTAGATACTGGTAAGGTTTACCAAATTGGGACCGTTGATAATCTAGCAGCATTTCCTGCGTTAGATCACAAGAAAAATGGCCTAGCAACAAGCGCTGAGGCCACTCATATATCATCGTGTACGATATGTTAATCGCTTCTAGGACATCGCACAGCACGCTGCTGGTGGTGGCGCATCAGACTCATGTCTCGGAATAGCTGCAACGGCATCGTCTGTATTGACGACGGCATCACCCTGCGCAGCTGTGGTCGAAGCCGCATACGCAGCCGCTCCTCTTGGGTTCATTCGTCTAGTCACCGAATCAATCACTGAAAATCTACCTGGCGCACGAACGGTTGTTTGTAGCTGAGCTGGTGCCTCTGCTCCCTCAGCTTCTCTCACCTGCTCTACACTTGGCTTCGGCAACATCGTCAACGTCTGACGGATCACTCTCAATAGATCGGCACCTAAATTTTGACATTTTTCCACTGTCCATTCTTTTGTAGGCATTTCAAGGATAATCGATGGGCATTTAAAATGTTCAGCAACATAAGCGTTTGAAAAAGCAAGATTAGAAGCTTCACGTACTTTATCCTTTGGATAAGTCAGCGTGTCTTGCGTATCAGGATTCTCGAGGAAAGCACCCAAAACAGCATCTTCTATTGCTTGTACCGTTTCATCAGCCGTTACACAATTATGATGACCTAGATCTAAAAATGCACCCCGTGGAATATCTTCATCACTATGTACGTCCATAAATAAACTCACACCACCCATGGCTTCCATAGCTTTCAGCAGGTAATAAACCTCAGGACTCTCTTCTATACTTGGGTTTTGCCACTGCCGGTTCAAATCTTTCCCTTTGCCATTTGTACGGAGATTTCCAGTAAACGTACCATCTGGATTCATATTAGGCACAAGGTGTAACACAACATTATCAAATAAATCAGTATGTTCCTGCATGGAGGCTTGTAAACGTCTGATCAAACCATCCATATACCATTCTGCTTGCGGTTCACCAGGATGTTGACGGGCAATGACCACAATATTCTTCTTCTCAGGTCCAGGCTGACCTATCGTGATCATGGAAATATCACGGCCTTCTTCGGTTAGAGTTGTTCTACTACGACTAGAAAATCCCCAAGTAGATTTCGGTTTTGGCGCTTCCTTCGTTTTGCCAAGACTCGTCACCATCCAAAGAGAATCAGCTTTGGCCGCTTCGGCTTTTACTGCCTCAATTAAGTCCAAATGTTGAGCATAAGTGTAAGGAGGAAAAAATGCCAATTGCATTTTACTTTGTCCCTCTGGCATACGGAAACTCATGGTTAATTTACGCTCTTCCTTAGGCACAGACTCGTCATAGGTGGTTGTCACATAAGACCAGGTTTTACCTTCATCGTAAGACACAGAAGTTTGAAAAGGCACACCATGTGCATTCCAATTAGGATATCGTGCTGCGTGCGCATTGGTAATATGCAACACGTATTCTTCACCAGGTGTACCTTCAAAATCAAAATTGAAGTATTGAAAATCCTCAGGATGATGTGAGTCGCCGCGAATTTCTACTTGGATGTTTTTAGGATCGTCTGTATTGATGGCTACAATATTACGACTATCTCCAGTACCAGTGATTGTTATAGGCATTTTTTTTTCCTTAAAAAAATTGTCATAGAATCTATCTGCATTGGCTGTGAAGCCGAGCGTATACTAGTTTAAAAACAGCAAGATTGAAAGAGGACGCACGATGCCGAGTAGTCATATTTCCTTTGAAAGACTACTAGTGTATGATTCTTTTCATTTATGGATAGACTCATGAACTCAATACCCTCCATTGCCCATTGTTTATCGGGAAAAATTTCTGTAGATCATCAAGTCACCATCCAAGGCTGGGTAAAAACCCGTCGTGATTCTAAAGCAGGCATCTCATTTATTACCCTGCACGATGGTTCTTGTCACGCTAGTATCCAAGTAGTCATCCCCGCTTCCTTGTCTAATTATGAAACAGAAGTATTGCATTTGACCACTGGTTGTTCTGTCCGTGCCTCCGGACGTTTGGTCGCTTCGCAAGGTCAAGGGCAGCAGTATGAAATTCAAGGAGATCAGATTGAGGTACTAGGTTGGGTCGATAATCCCGATACATACCCAGTTTCTGCCAAACGTCATACTTTAGAATACTTACGCGATGTCGCACATTTACGTCCACGCACTAATACAATTGGGGCGGTTGCTCGAGTGCGGCATTGTTTATCGCATGCCATTCATCAGTTCTTCCACGAGCATGGGTACCTTTGGGTGCATACGCCCATTATTACAGGAAGTGATTGCGAAGGAGCTGGAGAAATGTTCCGAGTCAGCACCTTGGATATGTTACACGCACCCAAAAACGCTCTGGGAGAAATTGACTTCACGCAAGATTTTTTTGGACGCGAAACATTTTTAACCGTATCCGGTCAATTAAACGTAGAAGCCTATTGTTTGGCTTTATCCAAAGTATATACATTTGGCCCGACTTTCCGCGCTGAAAACTCCAATACATCCCGCCATTTGGCTGAATTTTGGATGGTGGAACCTGAATTAGCATTCGCTGACTTAGCAGATATCTGCCAACTCAGTATCGATTTTTTGCAGTTTTTATGCCAAACCGTGTTAAACGAGCGTATGGATGATCTCAGCTTTTTTAATCAACATATCGACCCTAGTTTATTAGACCGTTTACACACTTTGGCACATGCCGACTTTGAAATAATGACTTATTCCGAGGCCGTTCACCAGCTCCAAAAATCGCAGAAAAAATTTGAATTTCCAGTAGAATGGGGTTTGGATTTACAATCAGAGCACGAACGGTTTTTAGCAGAAACCCTCTGTAAAAAACCAGTTATCCTCACTAATTACCCTGCTAACATCAAAAGTTTTTACATGCGTCTCAATGACGATGAAAAAACAGTTGCCGCAATGGATGTATTGGTGCCAGGAATAGGAGAAATTATTGGTGGCAGTCAACGCGAAGAGCGTTTATCTGTTTTAGATCAACGCATGGATGACTGTAATCTCAATAAAGAAACGTATCAATGGTATCGAGATTTACGTCGCTACGGCACCGTGCCACATGCCGGCTTTGGCTTAGGCCTCGAGCGTTTGGTCTCTTATGTCACAGGCGTCGCTAATGTTCGCGATGTCATCCCCTTTCCAAGAACGCCTGGACATGCTGAATTCTAGGCTGGGAAAAACCTTATAGTTTACCTGTGCGCGGTATCAATTTAAGTTGATAAAATAAATTGGTGCTACGCACAGTTGTTGGGCTGAGGCCCAAGCTACTTTGAATTTAGACAAAATAACTTAATAACGTAAAACTAAAAAACTTTTCTGATTCTCTGTTGACATTTTTCTAAGTTACGCCAAAATAGGCTGATTGATTTTCGAGCATCAATCAGCCCATTTTGGCTGGATTATTGGCATCAACTTTAGGAACTACGCAACCCCCTCAGGTAACGAAGAGTTCGGGGTTTTGCGTAAGTCCTGAACTTAAAGAAAAATATATGCAGCAAAAAATAGATAACGCTAATCATCCTTTATCCCAATACGCAGAATTTGCTCACAGTACAATTCGTAACCGATTTCCATTAGGAGCTGGTGACAACATTGATAATGATAGACTTCAGAAGAGAGCGATCCCAGAGAATCTCATAAAATTTATCCATTTTTCAAGTTTGACACCCCATACGCAAGAATATGCTCATATAATTGCAGATCTTAACTGTGGCAATGCAGATATATTAGCCTGTTATGCATTAGGGAGCCTGCGTTTACGTTATCCTACAATGCGAGCCTTATTTAACTTGATATATATCAATCAAACAATCCCTGATGTTATGAACACACAGACACATGTTTTATTGATCATTGGAGCACAAGAAAATATATCCCCCGAAACATTATTTACACATAACCCGAATGCGCTCATTTGCGACCTATGGTCAGAAGAAACCTATTTAGTCAGTGACTTTGAGAAACATAAAACCTTAACGAAGCCAAGTCTTATGGGGTTCTTGCTCTATCATCTTCCAACAACGACAGTAGCAGGTCTTTCCTTGCATCCAGTAAGAAATCTGCATGGTGAGATCTCTATTTTTCCTATTAAAATGCAAGCAGAATCCCACCAAATTTTAGAAGAGACAGTCCATGCAGATATAACCAGATCTCTAAGAAAATCATACGCGACAGAAAGTTTGGATGAAGCGAAGCGTTTCCCAGGTCGAAGTATCTTTGCCGTACCAGCCGCACAACAGCGCGAAGTTTGGGAAAGAGATCATCCGAGTATTATCGGATATGTAACGGATCAGAACGGAATTTGCCACAAAATCCATCGACTCACGGGAACTACCAAGCAATATGCATTTTGGAATGAGCCTACTAATGCAGCGACACCCATCACATTTAAGAAATCAGGTGAACAATTTGTGTCATCTATGGGACCACTCAGTACAGTTCAACCGTGTAGCAGTACGACTGAGCACAAAACAATACAGTACCGATGAATCCCTAAAGGCACCTTCTTCCTATGGGAGAAGGTGTCCGAAGGACGTATGAAGGATAAGAAAAAACCTACGCAACCAATTCAAACAATTGATACCCGACTATTGCAGACAGTACCAAGACACCAGAAATCTCTAAAAACTTCACAAAAAATTGTTCAATATGTTCATGATAGACATGATCATTGGCTGAAGCATCTACTTTCACAGGCACATAATCATTTGCCAACAATGGGTGTGCAAACGCAGGCTCTTCTCCATAAAATCCTGCCCACCATCCTTCAATCCAATGGTCGCTTTCGATAGTACCTGAATTAAAAGGGTTACTTTCTTCCGTCAATTCCGCAGTTGCACCTTCATAACCATACCAATACGATTCTTCAACGCTTGCATGTTTCATGTTAAAACGTAATTGGATATCTGGTAATACTTTCATTATGTCTTCCATTTTGCTAGCCCCTTTGCAGTCAAATTACACATTCATCCTTGAATTTTACCCATCTACTACATCCGATTACCATATCGATGATAGGTAAACCACACTATAAAAAAAATACCGTTTTTGCTAAATTTTTAACATCATATATTGGGTATAGAATATAAATTTCGCTTTGTCCAATTTAGAGATCAAATTAGTACAAAAAAATCAATAGGCAATTCACAGACTTATCCACAGAATCTGTGGACGAAAATATGAATGATAGAAATAAATCGAGATAAAGCGCGGTTTTACTGGCATAAACACAGTTTTCTTGATCAATCATCTAAACGACGACGCAAAAACTTGAGAAATAGATCAAGTAATAATAAGCAAAAGATCATAAGCGATCCAGCAATCAAATTTTGTAAAGCTCACGTCATCTCGAGCACAAAGACCGTACCACTGCAGGGAGATCCCTCGCTACGCTCGGGATGACGCAGAGAGTTACCATATCATTTAAGTATAACACCAACAAACTCTATGGTTTACCTAAGATCCATTACCCATAAAGCACTAACAAAACAGGGGTAACATGAATAGTTAAGCCCACAAATTACGCCTACTATGAGCTCTGAATAACTATTGGGTATTCCTGCGAACGTGATCACCGATTATCGCCTAGTGT
>CAISKC010000505.1 GCA_903885895.1 uncultured Legionella sp. | reverse complement strand
TCGACTGGCGCTCTAAACACTATGGCTTTAACCCAGCTTCGCCTACTTTCAGCAATAGCTCGATTAGGTTATGGCTTAGATATGTATCAAAAAACAATTAATTCAATAGCACAAATAAATGATGTGTTAGAGATACAACCAAAGATTTTGAGTGGTCCGCTGAAGAAGAGTATTGAAAAAATAGATGGTGAAATTGTCTTTGATAATGTCAATTTTGGATATGACCAAAACAGACCTGTAATTAAAAATCTTAGCTTCTCGATACCGCCAAAGAAAATGATTGGAATTGTCGGGCTTACTGGAGCAGGTAAAAGCACTATCATCAAATTATTAATGCGCTTCTACGACCCAAATGCAGGAGAAATTAGCGTAGATGGCATCAATATAAAAGATTACTCAATTGATACATTACGTGAGTCTATGGCTCTGGTATCACAAAATGTAACCTTATTTTCAGGGACTATTTTTGAGAACATTGCCTACGGCAAAAAGGATGCAACCCTAGATGAGGTCGTTGCGGCTGCAAAAGTTGCTGAAGCCCATGACTTTATTATGGATCTCCCCAATCAATACGAGAGTACATTTGGTTACGGAGGATTTAGTTTATCTGGAGGCCAACGTCAACGCCTTGCAATTGCTCGAGCAATACTAGTTGATCGTCCAATCCTGCTGCTAGATGAAGCTACATCATCTTTAGACTTTGAAACAGAAGCATCATTCCAGCGTTCATTGCGCGTAGTAACTCAGAATAAAACAACAATTGTTATCGCTCATCGCCTTGCCACAATCCGCAATGCAGATATGATTTTTGTCTTAAAAAATGGCAGCATCAGCGAAAAAGGAACTCATGCTGAGCTTCTTCAGGCGGATGAGACATATGCTGGAATGTGGAAGATTCAAACAGGTGAGCAGTTGGATATATTAACTTAACGTGATACCTACCAACCCCTTCTTATCATCGCCTTAATATGTCTAATATCAATACTGTTAATCCACTTTTTATCAAAATAGATAGCACAAAATGTCAAGGGCATAATCGGTGTTACCTGATTTGCCCAGAACTGATTGATGTTGACGACTTTGGTATTGCTCAAGTCATTTCCAATACCCCTATTCCGCAAAATTTAATAGATAAAGCAGTATTGGCAAGGGAAAACTGCCCAGAATTTGCCATCTCTATTTTTGAAGCAAAACCTCAAGATAGATGACTCAGTCACAGAACGAACCAGTATTGAACTGGGATGAAGACTTTGATCATGCTGATCCAGCATACAACAAAAATATTCATCAACTTTGGGATACGATGCGTGAAAAGTGTCCCATGCAACATACCCCGAGATATGGCGGAACATGGCTACCTCTTAGCTATGAAATGATTCGTGCCATTGCTTATGATACCGATCACTTTTCAAGTGATGGCATTATTGTTAGCCAAGATAGGCCTATTGTTCCGAGACCCGTTGGTGCGGCACCACCAATTACAAGCGATCCACCATTTCATACTCAAGCACGCAGATTACTGCTACCCCCATTCTCCAGTAAAAAAGTTGCCCTTTTAGAAAATGATATTCGTCAGATTTGTAATGAGCAATTAAATAAATTGAACATTAATTCAGATAAACCGGTCATTGATGCAGCCAAGGATTATGCAAGGCACATTCCTTTGAAGGTGATCGTTACAATGCTAGGGCTTCCACTAGAGGATAGTGAACTACTCTTTTCATTTATAAAATCTATTATTGAAGATGTAAATCTCAGCCCAGATCAACTCATGGAGAATCGAAATACACTTGATTCTTATCTTGATATTCAGATAGCTGAACATCGAGAACATCCCCGCAATGATCTTATTTCCTATTTGATACAAGCTGAAGTTGATGGACGCCCCTTAGATGCGCAGCATATTCGAGGAACGATTGCTTTGATGTTTATCGCAGGTGTTGACACCACATGGAGCATGATTGGAGCAAGCATTTGGCATTTGGCATCAAATCCCGAAGATTTAAAAAAGCTCACACAAGATCCAGCGTTAATGGATTCTGCTGTTGAAGAATTTCTTAGGGCATATGCTCCAGTAACAATGGCACGTTTAGTAACAAAGGATTTTAATTTCTATGGCCATGAACTAAAGAAGGATGAATGGATGCTAGTACCGTATCCTGCAGCAAACCGTGATCCTGAATTGTTTGAAGATGCAAAAAACGTGCACTTAGATCGCAAGGTTAATAGGCACAGCGCTTTTGGTCTTGGTATACACCGGTGCATTGGCTCAAATTTAGCTCGACTGGAGCTAAAGATTGCAATCACTGAATTTATTAAACGATTTCCAAAGTTTCAATTGCTAGATCCAAATGGTGTTGAATGGAGTCATGGACAAATTCGTGGACCTAGAAAACTTGAAATTCTCATTCGGGGTTAATAGCTAAGTTATAGCCCACATTTAGGCTCTTCACACTCAACCGCATAAACGATGTTTGGGTACCACTCTACAGGTACGGTAATCCGATACCCAACTATCCATATTTGATAAGCTTTTCCAGGCTTCAGTATGGTCTTGATTCTTTGAGAGTTAAATTTAGTCAACCACCATGCATCTTTATTTACATATTGCCTAAAATCGTCGGGACCTTCAAAACCAGTGGCCAGAATGACATACGATTCATTGCCCGCTTTCGTCACATTATCTGCAATAGAATTTTTATCTTCAATCTGAATAAACTCAGGACGAGGAATGATATAACCCAACGGTACCAGTACAAAACTAAAAACAGTCGCAATGAGAATTATTTTTCTCGAAACAGACACCCTCCAAAATATTGCCCAAGAGACCCAAGCGGATATAAACGCAACTCGAAGCTCGATCGCAAGACATGCAAGAATATTAGCGTAAATATCGGACCAGATTTTCTTTAGAGCGGCCATATTCTTATTATCCAAATAAGCGGAAGAATAATGCACGCCAGAAACGATTCCTAATGGCACTGTCAAAAAGCGAATTGTCAACCGCATTAGGAAAAGAAATTTTTCAAGAACCCAAATCCAAAACCTTAAAATTCCAGTAAGGGTATAAGCCAAAAATAGAAAAATTCTAAGCGCTTCAATTAAATCTAATCCGATATTAAATGGAAGTTTAATTAAATAAATTAACTTCTCTAGAAATGTAGAGGAAGAATCTGGACGGTTAGTTTGCGACATACATCCAGTAACTCAAGTGAAAATCCGTTGGATAAATAAAAAACAAAAAAGGCACAGGGTGCCTTTTTTGCAGTCTAGATCTAAAAAATTACTTCTTCAGATCTTTTAACTCTGAGCGTAGATCATGAATTTCGCGCTCTAAGGTCTGCTCACGACCCAACATAGCCTCTTCACGGATTTTTTTAGCCTCTGCTAAACCATCATCCCAAACTGTTTGGCTAAACTCTTTCACAGTAAGAGCTGCGCTAACAGTTCCAACTAAGAAAGGGCGAATAACTTTAGGCAAAAGAATTGAGGAAACCGCTCCAAGAGTAAACACAACCAAAGGTTTGGATGCTAGCTGAATCATAATAAAATCCTTAGATAAAATTGGTTAGGCTGATTTAACGGTATATATTGTAATAATTACCGTCACAGTATATATTAAGGTACGCTGCGGCCATATAATAAATACATATTTTAACCTTAGGCAATTGAGTAGGAACTCATGATTACTGCAATTATTTCTTTCTTGGCTGGACTTTTTCTAGCCCCCATCATAAGGCCACTCCTTAGGCCCTTCTTTGTAGAGCTAGTTAAGTTTAGCTACCAGACCATGGAAGAAGCCAAACAGGCCGCTGCAAAGGTCAAAGAAGAGGTTTCTGATGCGGTTGCGGTTGCCAGTGCTGAGCAAGAAGTCAAGAACCAGGCCAAACATGATGAAAAGAAGCCCTCAAACGATGCTTCCAGCTAGTACCATTTTGGGGCACTTTAAAGCATGAGAATCATCTGTATTGCTAATCAAAAAGGGGGTTGTGCAAAAACCACAACCGTAGTGAATTTAGCTGCTGCCTTAGCAGAAGCAAATAAAAAGATTCTAGTCATTGATTTAGACCCTCAAGCAAACGCTTCTCAATGGCTCAGTGATGCTCCCAACGATAAAAATTCATCTCTAATATTTAGCACCAAAGCTCCCATTGATGAATTGATTCATGCTAGCAAAATCCCAAATATCGATATTATCCCTGCTCATCAAGACTTAGCATCTATTGAAAAAATAGTTGCCAATGAAATAGGGGTTGAT